>NZ_CEVIVC010000031.1:37238-48261 GCF_982290645.1 Protofrankia sp. CiP1_Cm_nod4 | reverse complement strand
GGATCGGCGGGACGGTTGTCGCTGTGCCGAACGCCGGTAGGATCACATGCATCGCATGGTGGCCTGTTTGGGGGGATTCGAGATGGCGCATGCTGCCTGTCGTCGACGTGGGGCCCTGACCGTCTCATGATCGAGGCAAGGAGGCGGATCGCGGCGGCGCTGCCGGGCTACGAGCTTGGTGCCCGGTTGGGGCGAGGGGCGTTCGGGCTGGTGCTGGCCGGCCGGCACCGCGGGCTGGGCCGCGATGTCGCCGTCAAGATTCTTCTGGTCGACCAGGACGAGGCCACCGAGCGCAGCTGGAACGAGGCCCGCCTGCTGGCCTCGTTGGATCACCCGCATATCGTCCGGGTCTATGACGCCCTCGCTGCCGAGGACCTTCACCTGATCGTGATGGAACTGCTGGCCGGAGGGCCCCTGACCCGCCGTCGCCGGGACCTGGCAGGCGAGACGGCCTGCGCGGTGGGGCTGGCGGTGGCCGCCGCGTTGTCCTATGCCCACGGGCAGGGAGTGCTGCACCGCGACATCAAGCCCGCCAACATCCTGTTCGACGCCGCCGTCCTGCCCAAGGTCGCCGACTTCGGCATCGCGAAAATCGCGGAAGGGTCGGCGACCACCGCCAGCGCGGTGATCGGCACCCCTGTCTACATGGCTCCCGAACAGATCCTCGGTGGCCGGCTCAGCGCGGCCACCGACCTCTACGCCCTCGGCGTCATGCTCTACGAGCTGCTGACCGGCGTCCCGCCGTTCGACCCGGCCCTGCCTGCCCCGGCGCTCATCCACCACCACCTCAATGTCCTGCCGCCGCCGCCCGCGGGAGTGCCCGAGCCGGTTGCCGCGGTGGTGATGCGCACCCTGGCCAAGGACCCCGCCGACCGCCACCCCTCAGCCCACGCCTTCGCCCTCGATCTGGCCCGCGCCGCCACCGACCAGCCCACCCCCACGCCAGCCTCGACGATTCCCGCCACGCTGAGGGCACCCACGGATATCCGTGAACCACTCGCCCCTACCCTGCCAGCACCTGACACGAGCCCACCCGTACCACTAGCGACATCGAACTTCACCAAGCTGCCCACCCAGCGAGCCGACCCCCTGCCATCAGACCCGACACCGGCAATCCCGTCAGCCGTCCGCGAGAAACCTGGTGGCCCGCGAACCCGCCGGAAGCGCCGCCTGGCCCTCGTCTCCGCCGCGGTGCTGCTTGTCATCACCGGCACTGTTCTGGCCTTCACCCTCATCCCCGAAGAGAACCACCAGCTCATCCCCGAAGAGAACCGCCCGCTGGGCTCCCCCCTCACCGGCCACACCAACTCTGTGATTTCGGTGGCGTTTGCGCCGGACGGGCGCACCCTCGCCAGCGCCAGCAATGACGAGAGGTGCTTCGCCAGTACGGATACCTGCGACTTCAAGAATGGACATCAGCTCACCCGGCCCCGGTAGTGCCTCCTCCCCACCATCGACCGGAGTCGCACCATCCGGATTCAGGTAGACGCCGGTCAGCCCCGTCTTCCGTCGCTTGATGTGTGCAACCCTGGGGTGGTACCGATCGTCCTCGTACAGCCCTCGGGCTTCTGACCAGCATCTTTTTGATGATCGGGCTGCATCCGGGGTCCGTACCCGGGTTGCACATGCCGCGCGGCTCGGCCGGGGGCCGGTAAGAACAACGCGACAGATCCGTCGGGTCGGCGGCGTCGGATCTCGGTCTTCGCCCGGTCGCGAGGGGAGGTCGATGTACGGGAGCCAGGCGATGCGCTCAGCGAAGCAGGCCGAGGTAGCGCGAAAGGGTGTGCTCAACCTGCGCCATGTCGTCGCGGGAGAGGTAGTCCACGAGTTCACCCGTGACATAGGAGCTGTCGATGGTCCGGATCTGGTCGACCAGGATCCTGGTCGACCGTCCCGTAATGATCACCTCCGGCCTGAAGGCGGTCGCCTGCGCGCCGGTCGACGTCGGAACGATCGTGACCGTGGACCACGCGTTCTGCTCAATACTCATGACGAGGCCGAGCCGACGACCCCGCTGCTCATGCCCGCGCTTGGCGTCGCCAAGGTCCACCGGGTACACCGCCCCGCGAATCACGGTTGGTCCTGCGACCTGACTGGTACCGCGAGGTTCGTACCTGTGATTCTGATGTTGCCGTTGGTGTCGTACTCCCACGCATCGGGCTCGGCGGACAGGTCCTCGTTCCGCAGCCGGTACATATCCTCGCGGGCACGCACCTCCCACGCCTCCCGGTCAAGCAGTCGCAGGGCGCGCCGGATGACGTCGCTGGTCTTTTCGTCTTGACGGCGGTTGGCCTCAACGATCCGGAGGTCCTCTTCGGTGGGGCGGAATCCGACACTCATGAGGTCACTGTACAACAAATGTACAACATCCGGGGTGGCCAGTGGACGCGTAGGTCGGGGCATGTGTATCCCGGGGGTGGTACCCGTCGTCCACGCGCACGCCAACGCGCTGCTGACCGGCACCGGCCGGACCACGGCCGCGCTGGCGGACCTGCGGAAGCCACACGAGATCCTGGGCCACCCTCACGTCCGGCATCTGATCGATTTCACCGAACCCGTGGCCCTGCTCCTCGTGGCCGTCGTGCACTTCATCCGCGACGAGGAAAACCCCACCGGCATCGTGCGGACGCTACTCGATGCGCTGCCGGCGGGCAGCTATCTGGTGCTGTCCCATGCCACGGGTGACCTGCGACCCGCGGCAGCGGCCCAGGCCACCGAGGTTTACGACACCGCCACCTCGCCCCTCGCCGTGCGCGGTCATCCCGCCATTGCCGCGTTCTTCACCGGCTGCGATCTGGTGGGCCCGGGCCTCGTCCAGGTGCCGACATGGCGACCGGCCAGCAAACGCCCCAGGGGCTACCGCAACGTCTGGATCTACGGCGGTGTAGGCCGCAAAAAATAAGCCATATCGTTCTCGCCCTCGGCGACCCGCGGGCCGGCAACCGCAACGACACGATCGTCTACCAGACCAGCGGGATCAAAGACCGTCTCGCCGGGCGCCCCGTGCTCGCCGACGGCGGCTACCAGGGCCACCCAGACGTGATCATGCCTTATCGGAAACCGGTCGACGGACAGCCGCTACCGGAGTGGAAGCAGGACCTGAACCGGGTGCACCGCACGGTCCGGGCCCGCGTCGAACACACCCTCGCCGGGCTGAAGACCTGGAAGATCCTGCGCGACTACCGCCGCCAGGCGCGCGCCCTTGCCGTGACCGCCGCCGGGATCGCCCACCTTTACAACATCAGCCGGGCCGGCTGATCGAGCACCACCGGACAGTCGCATCACACCCAAGCGAGTTACGAAACAACCTTTAGGCGAAGACGTCGGCGGTGGTGACGCGGAGCACGTCGTCGGGTAGCTGTCCGGTCACCTCCTCGCGCGCGGCGATCACGTACAGCGGCTCCGGGTCATGCGGGCCGATCAGGTTGGAGGCGTGCGCCTTGCGCATCAATGTGCGCAGGATACGGTTTCCTTCTTCGCGCCGGGCCCACTTCACCTCGGCGGCAAGGCCAAGCCGTCCTGTCGGCCCGCTGAGCATGGCGACGTCAATCTCTGCCGGGTCGGTTCCGTACTGGTGCCAGAACCGGCCGACCTCGATCACGGGCGCGACCCGGAGATCATCCGCCATGGTCCGTACGAGATGAGCGCGTACGGCGTCCTCCCACCGGTCGCCCATGAAGTTGTCGAACTCGCTTTCCATGACGCCCGCCACGGAGTTGCCCAAACCCTGGATGATGGCCGCTCGACGAGGCTCCGCAATCGACAGCCAGAAGGCCAGAAAGTTGTCCGCCACCCGATAGTACGCCCGCCGTGGGTCCGCGTTGCGCCCGACCGGAAGCACCCGTTGGACCAGGCCGAGGTCCGCCAATGCGGCCAGCGCCCGGGTTGGGTCGATGCCCAACGCGTCCTTGATTTCGCCGAACCGGGTGCGCCCGGCGGCTATCGCCCGCAGCACCTGCTCCGGGATACGTTCGCGGCGGCCGCCGGCGAAGTCCTCGGTGGCGAGGATCAACTGGCCCTCGTTGAGAAAAAGCCCATGCTCGTTCGCGACAAGTCGCGCGAGATTGTCCCGGAATGACGACAACTGGTCCCACAGGTCCAGGTAAAAGGGTATGCCACCGCAGACACCCCATGCCCTGGCCCGCTCGGCGGGTGCGAGACCGGGCAGCATCAACGCCGCTTCGTTGGGCAGAAACGGCCGAACCTGCAGGCGAAGCGTAGCCCGCCCGTAGAGCGGGGCGCGTTCCTCCTGCAACGCTTCCATGATGCGTACCGCCGAGCCACACAGGACCAGGCGGACGGGATGGTCGCCCATGCCCTCCCAGATCGCGCGCAGGGCGCTCTCGATACGCGGATCGCTCCTGACCAGTTCGGGAAACTCGTCGAGGATCACGACCAGCGGCGCTTCTGACGCAGTTTGCCGGAAAAGCTCGAATGCCTCGTCCCAGTCCCGAAACGGACGGCTGACCAGGTCGCGATTGGCAAGCGCGAGCACCGGAGCCGCGGTCGCCGAGAGCGCGGCAAGCTCCTGGTCGGGCGCTCGGTTGCGTGAGACGTGGTAGACAGCCCGCTTATCCGCTGCCCAATGCGCCAGCAGGTGCGACTTTCCGACTCGTCGACGCCCCCAAACCACGCCAAGCTGAGGTCCCGGTCGCCCGAACCACTCGTCCAGCAAGGACAGTTCCTTGACTCGATTGACGAAACGCACCAATATCCTACCCTCGGCAGCAGATCGACCACTCCACCATACCTGCGACTATCGCAGCCTGCAACTATCGCAGCCTGCGCGAGGCGCGCTATGGTTTCGCTCCGGCGGTCGCCCGGGCCGTCAAGGGTGAGTGTGCGGGTGCGTCGCCGCCCGGCAGGTAGCCGCGTTACCAACCCCTGGGGCACCTCGGTGAGCCGAAGGTGAAACCGTCGGACGGCACCGCGGTGAAACCGTCGGGCGACACCGGCGCGGCAGAATCGATGCCATGACCGCGCGTATCCCGGCTCCCGGCCCGCGGCCGGTCGACCTGCTCGTCCGCGGCGCCGAGCTGGTGGCGACCATGGACGACCGCCGCCGGGAGCTGCCCGGCGGCTGGGTGGCGGTGACCGACGGCCTGGTCAGCGCGGTCGGGGCGGCCGGCGACCCGCCCCCGCCCGCCCGGCGCGCGCTGGACGCGGCCAGCTGCCTGGTCACCCCCGGCCTGGTGAACACCCACCATCACATCTTCCAGAACCTCACCCGGTCGTATGCGCCGGCGGTGTCCGGTTCGCTGTTCGCCTGGCTGCGCACGCTCTACCCGCTGTGGGCCCGCCTGGACGAGGAGGCGGTGTACGTCTCCGCCCACGTCGGCCTGACCGAGCTCGCGCTGGGCGGCTGCACCACCACCACCGACCACCTGTACGTCCACCCGCGCGGCGCCGGGGACCTGATCGCGGCCGAGATCGCCGCCGCCCGCGAGCTCGGGATGCGCTTCCACCCCACCCGTGGATCGATGTCACTGTCGGTGAAGGACGGCGGGCTGCCGCCGGACTCCGTCGTGCAGGATCCCGACGACATCCTCGCGGACTCGGCGGCCCTCGTCGCCGCCCACCACGACCCGTCCCACGGCGCGATGGTGCGGATCGCGCTGGCGCCCTGCTCGCCGTTCTCCGTCAGCCCCGAGCTGATGCGGGCCACCGCCGAGCTCGCCGAGAAGCTGGACGTGCGGCTGCACACCCATCTCGCCGAGGACCCGCAGGAGGACGACTACTGCCTGGCGACCTACGGCCGGCGCCCGGTCGAGCACTTCCGCGACCTCGGCTGGGGCGGTGACCGCGCCTGGGTCGCCCACTGCATCCACCCGAACGCCGCCGAGGTGGCCCGGCTCGGGGCCTGGGGCACCGGGGTCGCTCACTGCCCGAGCAGCAACATGATCCTCGGCGGCGGGCTGGCGCCGGTCGCGCAGCTGCGGGCCGCCGGCGCGCCGGTCGGCCTCGGCTGCGACGGCTCGTCCTCGGCGGACGCCGCCTCGCTGTGGCTGGAGGCGCGTACGGCGATGCTGCTCGGACGGCTGCGCGGCGGGGCGTCCGCGATGTCCGCCCGGGACGCGTTGGAGATCGCCACCCGCGGCGGCGCGGCCTGCCTCGGCCGGGCCGGCGAGCTCGGCGAGCTGTCCGTCGGCGCGGCCGGTGACCTGGTCGTCTGGCCACTGGACGGGATCGCCTTCGCCGGCGCCCTGTCCGACCCGGTGGAGGCGTGGCTGCGCTGCGGCCCGGTAGCCGCCCGGCACACCGTCGTCGCAGGCAGGACCGTCGTGGAGAACGGCGCCCCCGTCCACCTCGGCCTCGACGACATCCTCCGCCGCCACCGCACGATCGCCACCACCATCCAGCGAAATCCCTGATGACCGGCGTCCCGCCCTGGCCCCAGCATCCGGAGGTCGGCACGGGACCAGATTCGATGGTGACCACTGAACCGGCACGTTCCGCCCACGATGTTCACGGCGGCGCTCAGAGGCCGGCCTCGGATGCCGGACAGGCCTGCCAGAAATCGGACTATTCGTTATAAACAGAGCAAAATTCCCTTGACCACAGCGGTGCGCCCGGGCCGTGACCGGTTCGCCCGGTCGACATCCGCGCTCGCGGGGCAGAATCTCATTCGGGAGGTGGGCAGTGCATCCGGTCATCGAGACGAAGCGTTCGGAGATCGAGACCCTGTGTCAGCGACTCGGGGTTCGACGTCTCGACGTGTTCGGGTCCGCCGTCGGTGGCTCGTTCGACGTGGGCTCCAGCGACGTCGACGTACTGGTCGAATTCGATGACGCGCAGGCGGGGTTCGACTATTTCGGCAGCTATTTCGACCTGAAGGAAGGCCTGGAACGACTGCTGGGACGCGCGGTCGACGTCGTCAGCGTCGCGAACATCCGCAACCCCTACTTCCGCGACCAGGTCATGCGTACCCGGCAGTCCCTGTATGCGGCCTGACCCCCGAAAATACCTGTGGGACGCGGTGCACGCGGCCGGTCTTGCCCGCGGTTTCGCGCGGGGACAATCGTTGGCGGACTATTTGTCGAACGCAATGCTCCGTGCGGCCGTCGAGCGCCAGGTCGAGATCATCGGAGAGGCGCTGAACCAACTGTCCAAGGCCGCCCCCGAGATCGCCGCCGCCATACCCGAGCCACCTCGCATCGTCGCCTTTCGGAACATCCTCATCCACGGTTACGCCACAGTAGACGACAGATTGGTCTGGCAGGTTCTCGAGGAGAAGCTCCCTGAACTCGAACGGGTCATGCAAGAAATCATCGACAGCGGTTGAGGAAGCCGCTCGTGGAGCCATCGCCTCCCGATACCGTAGGGACTCACGGTTCACAACGTTCCCGTAAGCCAACTCGTTCCAGCGCGCTCCGCTCCATGTACCCGATATTCGCAGCGATGGCACGAAGGATGTCGATGATCTCCGCAAGTTCAGCGTCAAGAATCCGTTCCCTTACCAACTGCCATGCTGACCAGCATGTTCAGCTCCAGGTAGATGGCGTGGTCAGCTCTAGCGCGCCGGCCGTGGTGTGGCGGGTGGCGGTGGTATCCGGCGAAACGATCGGCCGAGGCGGCCAGGAAGGCAGCGAAAGATCCAGTGACCGTGTGTCCCGGTGATCAGTCGCCGGTGATTGTGGTGGGGGTGGGTGCCGACGGGTGGGGCGGGCTCACCGAGGCGGGCCGGGAGGCGCTGCGGGCCGGGCAGGTGCTGATGGGCAGCCGGCGGCAGTTGGCACTGGTCCCCGCCGACGTGGGCGGCCGGCGGGTCGAGTGGCCCACGCCGTTGGTGCCGGCGCTGCCGGGGCTGCTCGCCGAGCACGCCGGCGCCCGCGTGTGCTGCCTGGCCAGCGGCGACCCGATGTTCTTCGGCCTGGGCACGACGCTGGTGCGGCTGCTCGGCGCGCGGCGGGTGCGGGTGCTGCCCCATCCGTCCTCGGTCTCGCTCGCCTGCGCCCGGCTCGGCTGGGCGATGGACGCCGTCGACGTGGTGAGCCTGGTCGGGCGTCCGCTCAGCGCCGTGCACCCGGCCGTGCAGCCCGGCCGCCGGCTGATCGTGCTGTGCGCGGACGGCCACAGCCCGGCGGCGCTCGCCGGCCTGCTGGTGGGCCGCGGCTACGGCGGCAGCCCGTTCACCGTCCTGGAGAACCTCGGCGCGGATGACGAGCGGTGCCGCACCGGCACGGCCGCGTCCTGGTGTGACGGCGGTTGGCACGGCGACGAGCGGCACGACGGCGAGCCGACCGCCGCGCTGACCGACCAGGACACGCGGGCCGACCCGGACGCGACGACCGGTCTGGGGACGCTGGCCGGTCCGAACGTGGTTGCCGATCTGAACCTGGTCGCTGTCGAGTGCGAGCCCGGGCCCGACTCCGGGCATCTGCCGCGGACGGCGGGCCTGCCCGACAGCGTGTTCGAGCACGACGGCCAGCTCACCAAGCGGGAGGTGCGGGCGGTCACGCTCGCCCGGCTCGGTCCGGCCCCCGGCGAACTGCTGTGGGACGTGGGCGCGGGCTCCGGCAGCATCGCGATCGAGTGGATGCGCACGCACCCGGCCTGCCGGGCGATCGCCGTGGAGCCCCGGGCGGACCGGGCAGCGCGGATCCTGCGCAACGCGGACGCGCTGGGCACCCCCGGCCTGCGGGTCGTCGGCTCCCCCGCCCCCGCGGCGCTCGCCGGGCTGCCCACGCCGTCCGCCGTGTTCGTCGGCGGTGGGATCACGACTCCCGGTGTGCTCGAGCGGTGCTGGGCCGCGCTCCCGCCGGGCGGCCGGCTGGTGGCCAGCGCGGTCACCGTCGAGTCGGAGGCGGTGCTGGCCGGCTGGCACGCCAGCCACGGCGGCGACCTCGTCCGGCTGGCGGTGGCCCGCGCCGCGCCGGTCGGCGGTTTCACCGGCTGGCGGCCGATGCTGCCGGTCACCCAGTGGGCCGTGACCAAGACCGCCGGCCCCGCCGGCCCCGCGCTGGGGAGGCAGCCGGCCCCGGAACGCAACGACAGTCCAGATACGACACAATCGCGGCCGTGACGCTCATCGCCGGACGCGCAGCCGTTGTCCCGGACCTGCTGGCCGTGGCGGACACCCGCTGCCGCTCTGCCCCGCCGAGCCGCTTCGGTCGCCTAGAGCACCGATTAGATGACTCTAAGTCACCCCACGGGCGGTGGCGCACTTCGATGGACGCCGACCATCGAAGAAGATCGGCGCAAGTTTGTCGTTGTGTACGCTGATGCGGCCAAAAAACGTACACAACAACAAAATCGCGGCGATCATGGCCTGTACGGGCGGCCGTGGAGGGGATCCGCGCTACGTGACCGTCGCTCTGGGCCGGTCCGGCCGGCTGGGCCGGACCGGTCGGCTGGGCCGCCGCTGGCCCGCCGGGTGGCCCACGACCGTGCGGAGCTCCCGGTGAACGACTACGTCCGTGACGGCGCCGAGATCTACCGCCGCTCGTTCGCCACGATCCGCGCCGAGGCGGACCTCACCGGCCTGCCGGACGGCGTCGCCCGCACCGCCGTCCGGATGATCCATTCCTGCGGGATGGTCGATCTGGTGGCCGACCTGGCCTACTCACCCGGCGTGGTGGACGCGGCCAGAGCCGCGCTGCTCGCAGGAGCACCGATTCTGTGCGACACCCGGATGGTCGCCGCGGGCGTCACCCGCGCCCGGCTGCCCGCGGACAACCCGGTGATCTGCACGCTGTCCGACCCCCGGGTGCCGGGCCTCGCCCACCAGCTCGCCACGACCCGCACCGCCGCCGCGGTGGACCTCTGGCGGGACCGCCTCGACGGCGCGGTGGTCGCCGTGGGCAACGCCCCGACAGCGCTGTTCCGGCTGCTCGAGCTCGTCGAGTCCGGCGCCGGCCGGCCCGCGGCGGTGATCGGCGTCCCGGTCGGCTTCATCGGGGCCGCCGAGTCGAAACGGGCCCTGGCGGAGCATCCCAGCCGGCTGGAGCACCTCGTCGTGCACGGCCGCCGCGGCGGCAGCGCCATGGCCGCGGCGGCCGTCAACGCGATCGCGAGCGAGGACGAATGACCACGCCAGCCGAACGCCTTACCGGACGAGTGCCAAGCCGGCCGGTCCGACGCCCCGACACCGGCCGACCGGACGAAGCAGTCCGGCTGGGCGGCCAGGTTGAGGATCCTCGGCGACGACCGGCGGACGGTCGTCACCCCGTGTCTTCGTCTGATTTCGTCACCCGCTGTCGTCAACTGGTGCATGACCCATCGGTCGCCCCGACCAGTCGGTGAACCAGGCGACGGCGTCCTCGGGGGTGGCCACGGCCGGTGTGCCGGGTGGCAGCGGCGGGCGGTCCACCATCAGCACGGGCAAGCCCAGGTGACGGGCGGCGACCAGTTTCGCCGCGGTCAGCGGGCCACCGCTGTTCTTGGTGACGATGACGTCGATCCGATGCCCGCGCATCAGCGCCGTCTCCCCCTCTACCGTGAACGGGCCACGTTCGAGCAGGACGTCCATCCGCGCCGGCATCGGGGGTGACGGCGCCTCGATCGAACGCAGGAGGAACCAGTGCCGATCCGAGCCGGCGAACGCTGCGATCCCGGACCGGCCCGTGGTCAGGAACACCCGCTCCCCGAAGCCGCCCAGGGCGGCCGCGGCGGCGGCCAGCGACGGCACCCGATGCCAGTCGTCACCGTCCGTCTCCGGCCAGCCCGGCCTGCGCACGACCAGCAGCGGCACCGCGGCCGCGTTACTCCCCGTAACCGCAGCGGCGGTCATCAGCGCGGCGTAGGGATGGGTCGCGTCGATCACCGCGGCGATCCCGGCATCCCGCAGGTAGGACGCGAGGCCGTCCACGCCGCCGAACCCGCCCACCCGGATCCGCGCCGCCGTGGGCAGGGCGGGCGCGGCCACCCGGCCCGCGATCGAGTAGATCACCTCCACGCCGGGCAGTGCGGCCAGCTTCTCCGTGAGCCGCCGGCCCTCCGCGGTGCCGCCGAGCACCAGCACCCGCCAGCTCACCGCCGTCCCACCCGCTCCGCCCGTCCCACCCGGCCTGCCCAGCTCGCCCGG
>NZ_CEVIVC010000031.1:25351-37036 GCF_982290645.1 Protofrankia sp. CiP1_Cm_nod4 | reverse complement strand
GGCCTGGCCTGACCCGGCGGGGCCTGACCCGGCCGGACAGCCAGGCTCGGCGGGACGGCCATGAACGAAGCGGAGCCCGCCGGACGTCGCGGGAGCCGGCAGCCGCGCGGGGAGCTGCGCTACGGCTGGACGACCGGCGCCTGCGCCACGGCCGCGGCCACCGCCGCCTACACCGCGCTGCTCACCGGCGAGTTCCCCGACCCGGTGACGATCACCCTGCCGGGTGGTCAGCGCCCGGCCTTCGCCCTGGCCCGGGAGGAGCTGACCCCCGGCGCCGCCACCGCCGCCGTCGTCAAGGACGCCGGTGACGACCCGGACGTCACCCATGGTGCCCTCGTGCACGCCCGTGTCCGGCTGGCCGCGCCCCGGGCCGGGGTGGTGTTCCGCGCCGGCCCGGGAGTCGGCACGGTCACCCGGCCCGGCCTGCCGCTGGCCGTCGGCGAGCCGGCCATCAACCCGGTGCCGCGGCGGATGATGCGCGCCGCGCTGGCCGCGGTCGCCGCCACCCACACCGGCCACACCACCCACACCGGCGCCGCCGGCCACATCCGCGCCGTCAGCATCGTCGGCGGCGACGCGGACGGTGCGGACGACACGGACGGCGCCGTGAACGCGGCCGTCGACGTGGAGATCACGATCGGGGTCGACAACGGGGCCGAGATCGCGCGGCACACCTGGAACCCGCGGCTGGGCATCATCGGCGGCCTGTCGATCCTCGGCACCACCGGCATCGTCGTGCCCTACTCCTGCTCGGCGTGGATCGACAGCATCCGGCGCGGCATCGACGTGGCCCGCGCCGCCGGCCACCGGCATGTCGCGGCCTGCACCGGCAGCACCTCCGAGGAGGTGGCCCGCCGGCTGCACGGCCTGCCCGACGACGCGCTGCTCGACATGGGCGACTTCGCCGGCGCCGTGCTGAAGTACCTGCGCCGCCACCCGATCCCGCATCTGACCATCGTCGGCGGTGTCGGCAAGCTCGCCAAGCTCGCCGCCGGTCATCTCGACCTGCACTCCGGACGCTCCCAGGTCGACCTGGCCGCCCTCGCCACGCTGGCCCGCGCCGCCGGCGGCGGCGCGGAACTCTCCAGGCGCGTCGAGACTGCGAACACCGCGCTGGGCGCGCTGCGGCTCTGCCTGGCCGCCGGCGTCCCGCTCGGCGACCTCATCGCGGCGGACGCCCGCCGCACCGCGCTCGACGTGCTGCGCGGGGCGGCCGTGCGGGTCGAGGTGATCGTCATCGACCGAGCCGGGACGCTGGTCGGCCACGCCGACGTCATGGAAGCCGGCAACGGCACCTGACGCCATCTCGCCGACGGGCGCTTCCGCCGCTGAACGGGTGGCTGCGTTGAACGGATGGTTGTGCCGAAGTCCGCGGCTGCGGCCGTGGCTTGCAGCCGTGGCCATGGCCGTGGCCGTTCGGGCGGCCCAGGTCCACGGCAGGCTGTCAGGGTGCTGGCGGCAGCAGCTCCCGGAAGGCCAGCACCCCGCCCGGGTTGATACTGACCAGTGGTATCGGCTTTCCTATCGGGCTGCCGGCGTTGTCGAAGGAAAGATAACCGCCGGCCCCGGCAACCTTCAGATTGCCGTGCAGCCGATTCAGGGTCTGCTCGACATCGGCCGGGGTGACCTGGAGATGGCCGCCGACAGCCGCATACCTGACAGCGGTGACAGCCACCAGGACAGCGTCGTGTGACGTTATCACCTCACCGTCGTCCAGCGTCTCGTTCGGAAATCTCTGCTGGAAAACACCGGTGGGGTCCTGAAATCGAGCGACTGTCGTCCGGTTGAAGAAGGAGTCAGCATCCGGGGCCTGCCAGGCGCCGGGATGCGCGAGCGCGGTGAACAGGACGCTGATGTTCGCGGCCAGCGTCTGGTCGAGCGACCTGTCACCCTCGAGGCCGCTGGCGTCGTCACCGGTCAGCACCGTGATGTGGTCACCCAGGCAGTTACGCCTGGCCAGCACCTTGAGGAAATCCCTGAGTTCCGCGTCCCGGCCGGCGAAATACACGATTCCGGGTCGCTCGCTGCAGATGTTCGGCAACATCTGGACAAATGTGGTGGCCGTCGCGCCCAGTTTCGAATTGTACTGCTCGACCTGGCCGACAAGACGATTCGCCGCGTCCGGATATCTGCTGCTGAAGGTGTCGGCAAGGGTCCCGGGGTAGAGATCGTCGGGGTTCGTGTCCTGGACCAGCATCGCCCGGTTGGCCGTCTTTCGCGCGTGGTCGATGACGGCTGCCACCTCGACGTGGTTCGGCGGGGGAACCCGCCGCAGCGTCGGGATCTCCACCAGATCGTCCGACGTCATAATGGCGCTGATCTGCGGAATTCCCAGCTCCGCAAGTCGGCGGACAGCATCCCGGGTGGCACTCAGGCTCGGCCCGAGGCCGACCGTCGCCACCAGATGGTCCTTCCCGGCGACACGTTTCGCGAGATCCTCGACCACCGGCTTCCACCTGGTGCTGTTGGTGCCCGTGTTGGCCAGCAGCAGCCGGATCAGCGGCTGCTCGGTCATGGTGTCGTGATTGGCCGCGTACTGGGCGACGAACGCTCCTTCCAAGTCGCGCCGGAGTGACCGCGTGTCGGCAGCGACGTTCGACCCGTTGAACCGCAGTGGAAAGACGTAGGCGATGGACACGCTCACCCGGTTGCGCTGCTTCGCGACCCAGTCGTTCTCTTCTCTGATCGCTTTTTCGACGTCCCTGAGCTCCTGGGCGAAAACGTAACCGCCGTCGGTGACGCCGACGCATTCGCCGTCGTGGCGCACCACGCCCGCGGCACAGTCGTCCGAAAACACCAGTCGCATGAAGATGGCGGCGGGCACCCCGAGTGCGACCAGCAGGACGATCACTAACAAGATGATCCGGCGGCGTCTCCGTCTCCTGAAGAAGTCCGGAACGATGACACCGGGCGCCGGCTCGTGACGCCCGAAGAACCCTCTCCAACGGGATCGGCTGTTGTTGGGCATGGTCGCTGATCACACCTCCGGGTCAGTACGGTCGGCCGGCCGTTCGCCGCGCTGATATCGCCACGCCAGGTTCAGCAGGAAATCGTAGGCGTGTTCATATCCGGGGACCGCGGCCAACGCGTTGAGAGCGCCCGGAATCTGGGCCTCGTGCAGTACGGACTCGTGCGCGGACGGCTTGGTGGCCAGCCAGCAGGCCAGCACGAGGCGAGCGAGATGGACGTCCGGCCCGCCGCGCCACCACGGCCCCAGCGTCTCCATGGGATCGGGCGTGGCCAGGGCGGCCATGACCGCCGGCGACATCGGCGCCCGGGTGATCCCGGCCAGTTCGCTCCACCATCGGTGGCCGTCCCACCGCCCGTCGGGCGACACCGCCGCCAGGCCGGCCCGCACATGCTCCACGACCGGGGTCAGTTCGTCGGTGGCGAGCTCGTGATAAAGGGCCGCCGTCACATGCCCCGGGCCGCTGTCCGGTCGAGGCCGCCGGTAATGGTCCCGCAGCCGATGGTGGACGTTGCGCCAGCCGTCCCGGTCGTCATCGGCACGGGCCCGCAGGTCCTGCAACAGCAGGCGGCGCAGCACCGGGCGGAGCACCAGCCTGCCGTCGGTCTCCCACGCGCACATGTTCTCCTGAAGAGCCTGTAACAGGGCCTGCCGGCTCTGGATGTCGGACGTCCGGCCCAGCGCCGCGTGTATCGAACTGGGCTCGACGCGCTGTGGCGCGGCACAGGTGACCAGCATCTTCCGCTGGAGTTCCGTGAAGGGGGCGAGCCAGTGCTCCAGAGCCTCCCCGCCGAGTGTGCGGCGCGACGCGCCGGGCCCGTGCTCCCCACTCTCGATCTCCAGCAGGCAGCGGCTGTTCTCCTCCGCCGGTTCCGGTGGACGACGGCGGGCGACGATCCGTAACCCTCGCAGCACATGGTTGGCCGTTCCCGGATGACCGTCGGTGACGCGGTGCAGGTCCGTTGCCAGCCGGCGCCACCGGTCGGGCAGGTCGGCGCGTCTGACCAGCAGGCTGACGTCGTTCGCCGTGAGGTCGGGTAACGCCACCGGATACCACCATGATCCCGCTTCGTGCGCGTCCGCGCGCCGGCCGCGGGCCCAGTTCGCGTAACCCGCCGCGTCGAGCGGGCGTATCCGGCCCCCCGGAGTGCCGTCGCGGACCGGGTTCCACCCCCGGCTGGTCACGATCACGACCAGCGGGTCGCAGGTGCCGGCGCCCTCCGAAGCCCGTTGATGGCGTTCTTCCACGAGCAGGTGAAGAAACTCCCGGCCGCCGGGGGAATGGTGGACGTTGTCCAGCAGCAGAACGCAGTTGAACAGGTCGCCGCCGGCCCGCCGGCCGGCGGTGAAAGCGTCGTACAGATCGGCGAGAAACATTTTCACCAGCAGCCGTTCCACCTCCTGGCGCGATTCGTCGTCGGCGTTCCGGAGCGCGACCAGGTCGGCCAGGGCGTCCGGGCTGATCGGCTCGGCGGTCCGCCGCGAGCGCTCCGCCCGTTGGAAGGGCCAGGTCCGCCGGCCGCCCAGCCGGGCCCGCCACTGCATGGAGGCGAGGACGGTCACCGCGGCGGACGCCACATCCGGCAGTTCCGACGAGGCGAGCACCGGGCTGACGATCCTGATGATGTCGTCGCGGTTGCGCTCCGCCCAGGTCCGGTCGCGCAGCAGCCTGGTGATCTGGTGCAGGGTCTGGATACGATCGTTCAGCTCCAGCTCGCTGCCGAGGACAAGCAGGCAGGTGTAGAGCCGGTCGAAAGTGACACGCCGATAACCGGGCACCTTCCCGGCAAGGCCGAAAGCGGTCCGGACCAGAATCTCGCGGGCCGGGGAGACATCGCGCCCCGGCGCCGGCCGCCGTCCCGTCCCGCCCAGATTCAGCCGGACGCGCGGCACAGCCGCGCACCATCGTTCGATCTCGTCGAGCACGGCACTGCGGCCAATGCCCGGGGGCCCGAGCAGCAGGACAACCGGCAGGTCACGGTTCCGCGCCTCACCGGAGCGGTCCAGGCACTCCGTCAGCAGCCGCCGGACCGGTTCCTCCCGGCTTCGGGAGATGGCCACTCGCTCGCTCATCGGACAGTCCGCCGTTTGCCGCCGGACCGGCGTGAAACGCGCCATGGAACGGCCGTGCCGATCGCCGACACCATCTCACCAGGGCACATGCGCATATCCATCCGACGAGGCACGGAGAACGATCCGGCCGGCCCGGCTACACCTGCGGCACCAAGATCCGCAAAGCGGAGATCCGCGACAACGAAATCCGTGCCGGCAGGGCGTGGGCAGGGTTTGGGCCCACCAGCCCAGAGCGTACAACCGCTTACATACAGAGTGACCCACGGGCCGATCCACCCGGATGCCTGACAGACATATCATTCCGGCCCGTCCTCGGCGCACGTCCGCCAAAAAATCCCGGACGACCACACGGGATTCCCGGCCGAGAAAGGATGCCGGTGAAATTCAGCCATGACATTGGAAATCGGGGGCCGTCCATGTTTGCGACAATCCTGCCGGGAGCGCCAAGATCGCGCTCGGCGTCGCCGGACCAGCCCAGGTGCGCCGGCAGCCGGGCGACAGGCCCCGGGCAGCCCACCGGCCCACGGCCGACGGCTCTCGTCCGCGACCGTGCAATGACAGCTAGTGTCACCTTCCCGACTCTCCGTCGTCACTTCTGGTTCTCCTGGAGTAAAACAGTTGTTCGGTCAACGCCAGTGGGTGTGGTGGGGGGCACGGCGATGAGCCGTACGCTCCTCGCGCGGCAGGCACCCTTGTCACGAAGGGAACCTGTGTGCCAATCCTGGTCACCGACCTCGATGGAACCCTGCTCGCAGGAGACGTGACCGACCGGCGGCGCCTGCGCGACGCCCTGAACCGCCACCCCGAGGTGGTGGTCGTCTTCGCCACCGGGCGCGCTCTGCCCGCCATCCGCGAGGCGCTGGACGACCCGCTGGTGCCCAGGCCCCGCTGGATCATCGCCGACGTCGGTGCCACCGTGCTCGACGGCGTCGACCACACACCTGTCCAACCGCTGCAGAGCAAGCTGCGAGCCGACTGGCCCGGAACCGCGCGCGTACGCACCGCGCTGCGCCGCTTCCCCGCACTGACCTACCAGGACGGCGTGCCGCAGGAGGGCCGCTGCTCGTTCTTCCTCCACCCCGAAGATCTCACACCGGCCGTCACCGACATGGTGGAGGCACTCGGCTGCACCTGGAGCTACTCGGCGGACCGCTACTTCGACGTCCTGCCCAGGGGCGTCTCCAAGGGCAACGCGCTGACCGCTCTCGCCCGCTCGCAGGGCTGGCCGACAGCCTCGATCCTGGTCGCCGGGGACAGCCTCAACGACCTGTCCATGTTCCGGACCGGTACGCACGGCGTGGCGGTCGGCAACTCCGAACCAGCGCTGATCGCCGCGCTGGACGGCCAGGACGGCGTCCACCGGCCCCGGCAGCCCGGCGCCGCGGGCGTGTTACAGGCACTGCTGAAGCTGGGCTGGGTCGAGGCCCGATCCCCACTCGTGATCGGCTACCATCGCCCGCCGGCCATCTGGGCCCCCGACGCCGACCAGCGGGAACCGTCGAGCCCGAACGGCATCCTGCCCACCCTGCTCAGTCTCTTCAGCGCAGGTATGGAGGCCGTCTGGGTGGCCGCCGCCGTTGCGGAGCAGACGGTTGCGGAGCAGGCGCTCCTGGGGCAGGCAGTCCTGGAACAGCCGGAACGCACAGCCCTCCCCGACGGGCGCAACATCAAAATCCCGCTCTCCTTCCTCCCGCTGCGACCGGACGAATGGCGTGCCTACTTCCACCAGGCATGCAAGGAAACGCTCTGGCCGGTACTGATGTCACAACCCGAACGGTTGTGCTTCAACCCGCTCGCCTGGGAGCAGTACCGGACGGTCAACAGGCGTTTCGCCGAGCACATCGACAGCGAGGCGGCGCAAGGCGGCACGGTCTGGTTGCACGACTACAACCTCTGGCTGGTACCGGGCATCCTCCGCGGAAGGCGACCGGACCTGCGGGTGGGGCTGTTCCACCACACGCCCTTCCCACCGCCGGAGATGTTCGCCGCCCTGCCGACCGCCGAGGAGATCCGTGCCTCGCTCAGCTGCCTGGACTGGGCCGGATTCCACACCACGACCTTTGCCGGACGTTTCCGGTCCGTCCTCGCGGGCAGCCCGCGGCTACCGAGGATCGGCGTCCACCCACTCGGCGTCGACCACGACGCCATCGAGGCGCTCGCCCATGGCCGAGCCCCGCGCATCCGCCGGCAGGGCGGCCAGCTGGTGCTCTCCGTCGAGCGCCTGGACTACACCAAGGCCCCGGTCGAGAAGGTCGAAGCGGTCGCGATGCTGCTCGCCCGCCGCCCCGAGCTGCGCGGGCGCCTTCGCGTCCGACTGATCTGCGCCCCACCCGAGCCCGGCATCGCCGCCTACGACTCGACACGGCGGAAGCTCGAGCGACGGATCGCCGAGGTCAACCGGGCCTGGGGCGAGGACGGCTGGGAGCCCATCGACTACCTGCCCCGTTCGCTCTCCTTCACCGAGGTCGTCGACAACTACCTTGCCGCCGACGTCCTGTGGGTCACCTCCTTCCAGGACGGGATGAACCTGACGGCCAAGGAATACGTCGCCGTCCAGGCAGCGGTCGGCGGTTCCGGCGTACTGGTGCTCTCCCGGCACATCGGAGCGGCGGAGGAGCTGGGAACAGCGGCGGTGCTCACCGACCCCTACTCCCTCGACGACCTCGCCGACCGGCTGGCCCTGGCGCTGTCGCTCACGCCGGCCGAACGGCGGGCACGCCTGGCCGACCTCGCCCGCCGGCTCGGCCACCGTCATCCGACGGCGTGGGCAACAGAGATCATTTCTGCCATCCGGGGAACGGAGCGCGCCTCCGGGCCCTCCCGGCGGGCCCCTGTTCAGAGCGGTGGCCACGGCAACGGCGCCGGGTACGCGGCACGCAACCGATCCTGAGCCTCACCGCGGTCACCGGGAGACCGGTCGTCCGGGGAGCCGGGTCGGACAGCCGAGAGGTGGTCGAGGCCCAGGAGCGCGGCACCGACGACCGGTGGGGCGACCACCAGCCGGATCTCGGCGAGCGGTGCGCGGGTGGCCAACCGGGCGGTGATGTTGTCCAACAGCAGCGGCTGGTGGGAGGTCAGCATGCCACCGCCCAGGACGAGCGGAGTGGGCATGTCGAGCCGGCCCAGCCGGGTGAGCGCCACCAGAGCGAGCCGGACGATCTCATCGGCCTGACGGTCGATCAGGCCGAGCGCGGCCGCGTCGCCGGCCGTGGCCGTGGCGAACAGAAGTGGGATGATCTCATGCAGCCTGGCCCGCTCCAGCTCGCCGAGGTGGACCGCCTCGGCGACACGGGTCGCGCTCGGCAGGTCGAAGTGCGCGGCGATGGCGGACGCGAGCGCGGTCGCCGCACCACGACCGTCCTCCGCCCGGACGGCATGCCACATGCACTCCACCGCCAGCACCTCACCGCCACCCCAGTCACCGGTCAGCCGTCCGAGGGCGGGGAAACGGACCGTCCGGCCGTCCGGCAGCAGGCCCACGCAGTTGACTCCGGCGCCGCAGACCACCGCGGCCCCGCACGCGTCGTCCGTCCCGGCCCTCAGCACAGCGAAGGTGTCGTTACGAACGGCCACCGACCGCGTCCAGCCCTGCTCTTCGACGGCCTTCCGCAGCCGCTCCTCCTCCACCGGCAGATCGGCGTTGGCCAGGCAGGCGCTGGTGTGCTCGGCCACCGGGTTCTTCTCCGGCGGCAGCCCGGCCCGCGCGGCGGCGGCCCGGACCAGCGGCGCCAGCATGGCGACCGCGGCCTGTGCCCCGATCAGCTGCGGCCGGAAGCCACCGCCACGGGCACTGCCCAGGACGGCGCCGTCCGCGCCGACCAGCAGGACGTCGGTCTTGCTGTTGCCGGTGTCGATGGCGAGCACCCCCGGCAGACTGGACATGGCAGGCAAACGGATGCGTCACCCTTCCGGATCGATCGATGTCTCCTCGACGAAGGTAGAGTGCGGCGGTCGGTGAGTTGCCCGACATTCACAACTCGCTGTCAGGCGTCTCCCCGGCCCGCGGCTCTCACGGACAGCGGTCGATCAGTTCACGATGAGACTTCCGGAGCACATCGCGACCACGGGCACGCCGGCGCCGGGCCGGCTATTCCGCTCGGGCCGCCCACAGAGCGCAGATGGGCAGTGCCCAGATCCGGTCGCCGAGCTCGAAAGGCATCGGACCGGTGTGGAACACGACTCCCGCGCGGAAGTCCTGGCCAAGATGGTCACGGAGCCACCCGAGGTGACGGGCGTCCCGGACCGTCGGCACCGAGGAGGCCCTGATCTCAATTGCGATCACCTGGCCTCCTCCGAGGTCTATGACGACATCGACCTCCTGACCGTCACGGGAGCGGAGGTGGTGCAGCCGGACGGGATCACGCTGTTCCCCCACCGCAAGCACGTCCCGGGTGACGACATGATCGACGTAGGCGTCCAGCCAGGCGAGCCGCGCGGGTGCGCTCAGGTTCAGCGCGGCTTCGGGGAAGCCGCTCCTCAATGCGAGGTCGACGTAGTCGTCCAGGCTCGGGGGTGTGCCGGCGATGCTCAGGCGCGAGATGTCCGGGCCCAATAGCAGATCGAGCAGGCCCGGCTGATCGATGGAGCGGGTGATCTCCCGTTCGGTGAGCCCGTGCAGCACCAGCCGGACGACACGCCCCGTTCCGGGCCACTGGCGTGTGGTGAAGTCGGCTTCGACGCTGCCCGTGAGAAGGAACCGGCCGGGACGAGGGTCGTCATCGACCGCCCGCTTGACCGCGCCCAGGACCGCCGGCACCTCCTGCCACGCGTCAAGGAGGACAGGCTCATGGGCGCGGCGCGGCGCGGCGCCGCGTCCGGATCCGCGGCGACCGCAGGGTCGTTCAGCCGCAGAACGACCCTACACATGGGAGTGATCAGTCACGATCTGTGTCTTCGGGGCGGAAAAGCTGGCCCTGGCGTGTGCGGCGGTAGCGCACATGTCTGCTCCTGGAGCTGCTGCCGACGATTTCGACCAGGCCTTCTTCTCGCATGATTTTCAGCCACCGAAGGACGGCCTGATCACCAAGACCGGTTCGTGTGACGAGCTCGGAGCGCGAAAGAGCCTTGCCACCGAGGGCGAGGAGCAGTTCCGGTCTGCGATCGGCCCGGGCGGACTGGCTTTTCGCCGGCGCCGTTCGCCAGGACAGCTCGTATCTGGCCCAGCGACGGCTTCCGATCTGCGTGACGAGTTCACGAGCGACCAGATCCTGCAGTTCGCTGGTGGCGACGCGGGAGTCGACGCCAGTCGCGTCGCGGTAGGCGCGGTTGTCGAGGAGGCCATCCTGGCGCAACAGCGCAAGCGCGATGCACTGGCTGTCGGTCAGGCCCTTTTCCTCCAACCCGCTGATCCAACCGACGGCCTCCTCACTCAGCAAGGTGTGGTTGGGCAGGACGACAGCGAAAGACGAAATTCTGTCATCGAAATCCGGCGGGCTCATGCCCGCGGCAAGCAGCGAGTCGCGCATGGCACGAATGCCCGACCCTCGGTTCTCACAGACAGCGCGGGTCTCACCAGGCAGTGGTATGTCCTCGAGAATCTTGATAAGTGCGGCGTTACGGGCCGAGGAGATGCCCTCCTCACCAAGGCTGTCGACCGTGACGGGACCGAAAAGCCCACCAGGATTACGGACCACCAGACGATCGGGGTACATCTCGACCTGGACCTGGGTACCTCGGGCGCCACTGGACAGGTCACGATGGACCAGGGCGTTGACGATGACTTCGCGCAGCGCGGTCTCGGGATACTCCCAGACGTCCTGCCGGCCCGCACCCGCGATGACCGCCCGGCGAGACATGTTCCGGCGGACGACCGCCAGTGTGTCGCGGACCATGACCGGGACCGAGCCTTCCAATGTCACATTATCCAGGAATCTCTCGGTGGACCGGCCACCGGTCTCGGTCGGGTAGTGGACGAACGTGACCACAAGTTGCGGGAAATGCTCCTGTGGATACCTGCCCAGCGCAAGCAGCCCGCCCAGCGAGACCACATCATCGCCGCCGTCTCCGGGCACAAGAACCTTGGCCCGACGCAGTACCGCCAACCGGTCCAGATCCTGGAACGCATATGGCCTGCTGATCCTCAGTCGTGCGATCAGCGCGTCGACGCCGACCGCATCTAGATGATCGATGCTGGCGCCAAGGACGGGCTGCTCGTCCTCACGGGGCTGACCGCGTGCGGACAGCATCATCTGGACCTCATAGGCCGACAGCCGACGATCTCCGTCGCCCACTCTGACGTAGCTGCCCTTGGTGATGCCGGCCCCACGCGAGTAGCAGGGCTTCTGAGCGGAGCCGAGCTCGGGGACCTCGGCGACCAGAACCTGGGCACCCTCGAAGTCATGAATCTTGATCAACGGCCGCAACGGAGGCTCCATGTCCTCGGCACACATGCAGCCGAGATCAGCGGCAAGCCTCGCCGGATCGGGAAGCCCCGTCGCGGCGAAGCCTTGGGTTTCGTCCAGACCGAGAACGATCATGCCGCCTCGCGTGTTGGCGAACCCCGAGAGGGTCGCACGCAGCGATTTCGGCAGCCCGCCCTGCGCCTTCTTCACCTCCACATCCGCGATGTCCGCACCGATGGCGCGAAGGTTGTCGACGATCTCCGCAAGCTCGGTGTCGAGCATCCGCCCTCCTCACCGACCAAC
>NZ_CEVIVC010000031.1:21677-25033 GCF_982290645.1 Protofrankia sp. CiP1_Cm_nod4 | reverse complement strand
ATACTAGCTATCATACTAGCTATCATGTTAGCTAGTATGATGAGCCTTGGTACCAGCCGTGGCGTGACGGGTAGCGGAGGCATCCGCCCGCTGATCCAGCCGACAGCCTTCTCACCCAGCAAGGGCCAGCGGTTGCCGCCGCTCGACGCCCCCTACCCCGCCAGGACCGTACTGCCACCTCATATCGGAGCGTGGGCAGGGCTTGCGGCACATCTCGGCCGATCGTCTTCGGCTGACGGTAGGCTTGTAATCATGGCTGACACGCGTGGAGCGCCGACGTCCCGCTATCAGCGACCCTATGCCGTCGCGGGGAGCCTGGACCTGCTGCGCGGGCCGTCGTCCGGTGTCGTCCGGCTGCCAGCGCACCTGGACTGGTCCGGCAACGCCGAGTACGATCTTGACGCTCCCGGCAGGGTCGTCGACCTCTACCGCGCCGTCCTCCTCGAGGCGGCCAGCCCACAGGACCTCTACACGTACCTGAACGCCGGGATGCTGCGGCGCCTGTGGGCGTTGCTGTGGCTGCCGGCGCAGCTCAGGAGAGCCTGGGAGCAGAAATTCCCGGTTCTCGCCGAAATCAGCCGGGTCACCGCCACCGCGTAGGCGCAGGCATGGAGCCCCGACACGAAAGGATCACGAAGATCGCTCTGGCTGCCGGGGAACGGTACGGGCTCGCGCTCGCGGGTGGCTATGCGGTCCAGGCGCACGGGATGGGCTCCCGCCCGAGCGGGGATGTCGACCTGTTCACCAGTTGGCAGTGCCGTAACGAGTTCCCGGAGTTGACGTCGGCGGTCGTCTCCGCTCTGGAGGCAGCCGGGTACGTGATATCGATCGCCATGCGGGCCGAAACATTCGCTCGGTTGATGGTGGCCGACCCGTCCGACGGTACGGCCGAGAAGGTCGAACTCTCTGCGGACTGGCGGGCACACGATCCGATTCAGCTTGATATCGGGCCCGTCCTGCATGCGGACGACGCCATAGCGAACAAGATGTGTGCCCTGTTCGGACGCGCCATGCAGCGTGACTTTCTCGATGTCGATGCCGCCATCATGAGCGGTCGTTACTCGCGTGAGGACCTGCTCGAACTGGCCGCCGCGACCGATCCCGGCTTCGACCCCCTGATCTTCGCTGATGCGCTCGGCGCGCTGACACAGATCACCGATACGGCGTTCGCCGAGTATGGCGCCGACCCCCGTGCGATCGCCGAAATGCGCCAACGGTTCGCCGACTGGCGGAGGCGTCTGCTTGCCGAGAAGCCCGGATTCGGCTAACCCGAGCCGGCCAGACCGAGAACCGCTCGGGTACGCGACCTACCCTCACGGATCGCGATCTCCCACTGCTGATCATGCCGAACTATCGGTCATGCTAGCTAGCATGACCGATAGTGAAGGAATGGGTACCTGACGCTGATCTTGCCGAGATTGTCGACAACCCTCGTGTCATCGGTACGGATATCACAACATATACCGTGGCCGGTACCGGCGCCGCACACGTTCCGTATTCACCGGTGCTCCGCCTGACGGTAGCTTCCGCGTCCAGTGATTCACGGCGGCCGATGGCCGTGCCCTTCGCCGTCGTCGCCGGACCTTGCTTTCCAGCGGAAAGATTCGGAGCCGCCGCCCCGTGGCGCGGCTCGAACAGGCGCTATCGGGGGGTGGCGGGCTCGGCCAGTGGTGTGTAGGCGTCCGGGCGGCGCGTGGTGAGGAACGGGAACAGGTCGAGCCAGTCACGTCTCTGGTCGAGGTCGAGGTCGGCGACGAGCACGGCGGGTTCGTCGCGGGGGGCCTGCACGAGAACCCGGCCGTAGGGATCCGAGATGAACGAACTGCCGTAGAAGGTCAGCGTGCCTTCCGAGCCGATCCGGTTGACCGCCACCATGAAGGTGCCGTTGGCGATACCGTTCCCGACGATGACCTGCTGCCACAGCGGCCGGGTGTCGAATCCCGGGTGGTCCGGTTCGGAGCCGATGGCCGTGGGATACACCAGGACGTCGGCACCGGCGAGAGAATAGGCGCGGGCCAGCTCCGGAAACCACTGGTCCCAGCAGGTGGGGAAGCCGAACCGGGCCGCTCCCAGGCCGAGGACCGGATAGGCCGCCGGCCCGGCGGGTCCCCCACGGAAGTAACGGTCCTCGTAGTAGCCGGCCGTAACCGGAATGTGCAGCTTGCGGGTGCGCGCCAGCAGCGCGCCGTCCGGCGCGACGGCGATGGCCGTGTTGTAGCCGAGTCCGTCGTCGCCGTCGTCGCCGTCGCCGTCGGCCCGCTCGTAGAGCGAGGCGTGCACCGGGACGTCCAGCTCCGCGGCCAGCGAAGCGGCGAACCGGCGCGTCGGCCCGTCCTCGACGCTCTCGGCGAGAGCCGCCGGGCTGTCCTGCGGACGGACGTCGGCGAAGTACCGCGACAGGGTGAGCTCCTGGAAACAGATCAGCTCCGCTCCCAGCTCGGCCGCGATCCGCGCGCCGTCACGCAGCGCCGCCGCGTGTTCGGCCGGGTCGCGATGCCAGCGCTGCTGTACGGCACCGAGACGGAACGGGGGGCGGGCCGGAGGGCTGACGCGCGCGGGCGACGTACGTGTCCCGATACTGGTAACCGTCAGCATGCGTCGATGCTCCCATGCCCCCGGCCCCCCTGCTCCCGCGCTGCGCGGCTGCCATCAGGACGGAGGTGAGCGTCTTGTCGCGACGGATGCCCGCGGAGTGGGAGCCGCACGCACGCACCTGGATGGCCTTTCCACCCCCCAGCGCCACGTTCGGCCCGGAGGGCTCCCAGACGCTCGGCGCGGCCCGTTCGGCCTGGGCCGGCGTCGCCCGGCTGGTCGCCGGGTACGAGCCGGTGACGCTCGTCGCCCACCCCGGCCAGGGCGCGGTGGCGGCGCGGCTGGCCGGGCCGGGTGTGCGGGTGGTGGAACGGGAGCTGGACGACGCGTGGATCCGCGACACCGGCCCGACGTTCACCATCGAGGACGGGACCCGCCTGGGGGCGGTGGACTGGGTCTTCAACGGCTGGGGCGCCCAGGACTGGGCGACGTGGGAGGCCGACGCCGGGCTCGGGGCGGACCTCGCCGTACAGGCCGGCGCGACACCACGCCGCTCGGCGCTCACGAACGAAGGCGGCGGTTTCCATGTCGACGGGGCGGGGACGGTGCTGCTCACCGAGACGGTGCAACTCGACCCCCGCCGGAACCCGGGCTGGAGCCGGGAACAGGTCGGGGCCGAGATACACGCACAGCTTGGCACCCGTCACGCGGTCTGGCTGCCGCGTGGTCTGACCGCCGACTACCACCGCCTCGGCACCCGCGGCCATATCGACATCGTTGCCGCGTTCACGCCGACCGGCCCCATTGCCGTGCACGCCCAGCCC
>NZ_CEVIVC010000031.1:17816-21080 GCF_982290645.1 Protofrankia sp. CiP1_Cm_nod4 | reverse complement strand
CACCCACCCCGACCACGCGGTAAGCCACGAGCTGACCGCCCTGCTGGGCGCGAGCAGGGACGCGGCGGGCCGCCCGCTGCACGTCGTCGAGATCCCCGCGCCCGCCGTCCTGCTCGACGGGCAGCCCACCAGCTACTCCTACATCAACCACTATGTCGGCAACGGATTCGTCCTGGTCGGCACCTTCGACGACCCGGCCGACCAGCGCGCCCTGGACCTGCTGGCCAGGCTGTATCCGGGCCGGCGGGTGGAGACGGTCGACGGGCGGGCCGTCTTCGCCTACGGCGGCGGCGTCCACTGCATCACCCAGCAACAGCCACGCGTCACGCGATGAGGACAACGACCACCGGCAGGCCGTCACCCGCCAGGTCGGTGGCTCCCGTCCGCAACCGTGGCTCAGCTCGGCTCAGCTCAGCTCAGTACGAGCGCGAGGGCGGCCAGCCCGGACACCACAGCCGCCAGCGCCACGCATCGGAGCGCCCCGGCCGGGCTCGCCCGGCGGCTGCTGACATCGGCCATGTCCTGGTGGTGGCGTCTCGATCCGGTCAGCCATGCCGCCGCTCCAGCGCTGAGCGCCCACGCACCGGCCGTACATCCCAGCGGACGATTCCCGTGGCCGCAGGAGACGTGCAGGAGCAACGCGCCCAGGCCGACGAACGCGAACCCGGTGCGCTGCCAGGCCAGGTAGGTCCGCTCCGGCTGTGTCTCCCCCGCGGCGCGGTCCGGCACCATCAGCCGATCGCCGCAGGCCCTGGGGCCGCCCGGGGTGGCGCCGCCGTCGGCAGGGCTCACCGTGCCCCTCGGCTGGCGACCAGCACGAAGATCAGCGCAGCCGTGCTCACCAGCGCCACGCCGGCGGCGAGCAGCCGGGGCAGTCCCGAAACCGGCAGCGGCCGCCGCTCCCGCATCGCCCGTTCGACGATCACCCATCGCCGGTAGCTGGTCGCCGCGACGGTAGTGCCGAGTATGATCAGCGGTACGCCCAGAACATGCCGGGCACCGGGGACGCTGAACTCGGGCACGACCTGGACCACCGCCACGCCGCCCGCGAGCAGGGCGAGCGACGTGCGGATCCACGCGAGGAACGTCCGTTCGTTGGCGAGGCTGAAGCGGACGTCCGGGTCCTGACCGACCAGGCCGACATCCCCCAGCCGGGACCCGTCCCTCGACCGGCGCCCATTCCTCGGACGGCACCACCACGCGCGCGCGGACCACGCCCGTCGGGACGGTAAGCGACCGCTCCCATGCCCGTCTTCGCCCGCGCCCACCCCCTCACCGTACTGGTCGAAACGTCGCCGCCCAGGTACGCCGCCGGCCCCCCGCGGCGGCGCTGGCCGAGGTGAGACTGGGGGCATGCCGACGTTGCCAGCGGATCTGATCGCCGCACTGACCGCGCCGCTCACCGGGCTGGACGCCGAGCTGGCCACCCGCTTTCCCGGGGATCCGGGCAGCTCCCAGCCGGTGCACACCTGCTACGTGCCGGCCGACCAGGTGACCGCGACCGTCGTCGACGACTGGGCCGCGGCCGCCCGGGCCGCCTTCGGCGCGCACGCCGGCGAACCATCCGGCCTGGCGGCGGCGACCGGCGTCCCGGCGGCCCTGGCCGGGCGGGTCCACGACCATGTCCGCCGGGTGCTCACCGGCTCGCCGGTCGCCGACCTCCGGGTGGATCTCGAGGACGGGTACGGTGTCCGCGCCGACGCCGAGGAGGACGCCCACGCCGTCGCCGCGGCCGAGGCACTGCGCGCGGCCGCCGCCGCGGGCCGGCTCCCGGCGTCCTACGGGCTGCGGCCGAAGTCGCTGGACGCGGCCGTGCGCGCCCGCGGGCTGCGCAGCCTGGACCTCTTCCTGACCGCGCTCACCGCGGGCGGCACCGCCGCCGCGCCGCCCGGACTGGTGATCACCCTGCCGAAGGTGAGCGCGCCACAGCAGGTGAGCATGTTCGGCGCCGTCCTTGAGGAGCTGGAGGGACGCCTCGGGCTGGCACCCGTACCGCTGGAGGTGCAGGTCGAGACCCCGGCGGCGGTGCTGGCGCTGCCGGCGGTCGTGGCGGCGGGCCGCCCCCGCCTGCGCGGCCTGCACGTGGGCACCTACGACTACTCGGCGGCGCTGGGGATCAGCGCCGAGCATCAGGCCGGCGACCATCCGGCGGTGGAGCTCGCCACCGCGCTCATGCAGCTCGCCGCGGCCGGCACGGGCGTGCGGGTGGCGGACGGGTCGTGCAACCTGCTGCCGGTCGGTGACCGCGCCGCGGTGCACGCGGCCTGGCGGCGGCACGCCGAGCTGATCCGCCGGGCCTGGCGGCGCGGTCTCTACCAGGGCTGGGACCTGCACCCGGCGCAGCTGGTCTCCCGGCACGCGGCCGTGGCGTCCTGCCTGCTCACCGGCCTGCCCACCGCGCTGGCCCGGCTGTCCCGCTGGGCCGCTACCGGCGCCGCCGGCGCCGGCGCCGGCGCCGTCGGCGGCACTGTCGCGGCGCATGCGACCGGTCCGCTCGCGACGATCGGCCCAGCCGGCCCGGTCACGGCAGCCGGCCCGGTCGCCGACGAGCCCGCGACCGCCCGCGCGCTGGCCGGCCATCTCCGACGGGCACTGGACGTGGGCCTCCTCGACGACGCCGACCTGGCCGCAACCGGCCTGACCCGCGAAACGGTCGCCGCTGCCGCCCTGCCCCCACCCGGAACCCACCGACCATCTGGATGAACGCATCCGGTCACGAACATCCGATCACATCGTCCGCCCCGCGCTCTGCCCGCACACGCGGTGCTCGGCTCGTAGTGCTCGTTTATGCCCAAGTTGTTAACTACTCTTAGTAGTCAAACAACTCTGACACAGAACGCCTCAGGTGCCGCGGTAGGCGGAGAAGCCGTAGGGGGACAGCAGCAGGGGGACGTGGTGGTGCTGCCCGGGGTCGGTCACGACGAAGGTGATGACGACCTCCGGGAAGAACGCCGAACGGGACGTGGTGTCGAACACCAGGCGCCACGCCCCCGGCCCCTCAACCGGCAGGTCCCGCACCCGTCCATCACTGCCGGTCACAGCGGACGTCACCAGCCGCCAGCCGCGGACGTCGCCGCCGAAGCCCACGATTATTCGTTCGAGCTGGACCGGGATGCCTTCGGCCGGCTCCCCGGTGGCGATGTCGAGCACATGCGTGGAAACAGTCACTCCCGCATCATGCTCCTCTCACCGTCAGCGACCATGATCATCCGCACGCGATACCGGTGGGTGGCGCGGCCGGCCCGGGCCGGCGCCCGGGCCGGC
>NZ_CEVIVC010000031.1:10218-17537 GCF_982290645.1 Protofrankia sp. CiP1_Cm_nod4 | reverse complement strand
GGTCACGAGCCGCTGATCAGCCGTCGCAGCCGGAGTCCGGTGATCTCGGCCTGCTGGCCGGCCGCGACCCGCAGCTCGGTGGCCTGGTCGTTGCCCAGCCGCTCCCGCAGCAGCCCCAGCATCTCCTCGGCGCTGCGGCCGGCGGCACGTACCAGGAAGACGTAGCCGAACCGGTCCTCGTACTCCTGGTTGCCGGCGACCAGCGCCGCCTTGAGGTCCAGGCTCGCGTTGTCCAGGGCGGCCTGCTCCCGGCGCGGGGCGTCCATCCCGGCCAGGGTGGCCCGGGTGGACGTGGTCGGCGCGGGCAGCGGGGCGCCGCGTTCCCCGATGCGGGGATGCGCGGTGAACGCCTCCAGCCAGTCCGCCTCGGTGAGCTGCCACCACTGCTCACGGGCCGCGTCGAGCAACGCGGTCAGCGTCGGGTACGGCCGGCCGTCGCCGACCACGGCGGCCCAGTCCTCCGAACCGCAGCAGCCCAGCAGCTCGGCGTGGGCCGCCCCCGGGGACAGCGCGTTGAACCAGCGCATCGCCAGCTGCTGGCGCCCGGTCTGGGTCGGCGTGCCGATGAGCCGCAGCCGGGCCAGCCCGCCGTCGGGGAACGCCTCCAGCCGCACGTGGGTGGCCTCCACCGGGACCTCCAGGTCGAACAGGTGCCGGGTGTTGGGCTGCACCCGTACCTGCGGCAGCAGCGGGTACCAGCGGGTGATCTTCTCGAGCGACGAGACCTCGTCGTTGCCGAACAGCTCGGGGGCGGACGCCGCCCACAGGGCCACCGCCCGGGGCGCGTTGCCGTGGAAGTGCCGGGTGTCGACCTCCGCCCTGATCACCTCGCCGGCGGTGACCAGCCGCACCACGGCCCACTCGTGGCCCACGCCGCGGCGGCGGCGGGTCTCCCAGCCCTCCCCCATCACCCGGGCCTCGCCGGAGGCGTTGAGGTTGTGCCGGTCGCCGTAGTGCATGTCGCTGCACGCGATGACCACCCCGCCGAGATAGGCCGCGGCCAGGTCGGAGGTGACGCGGTCGAGCAGCCTCGGGTCGGGGATCACCGTGCCGTGTACGCGCAGCCTGGCCACCCCGCCGTCCGGGTGGATGGTCAGCCGCAGGTGCGTGACGCGGGTGTGCCCGGCCCGCACCACCGGCAGGACGTTGACCGCGTCGGCCTGGACCGGCGTCCGGGGCACCAGGGCGACCCAGTTGACCGACGCCTCGGCGACCTCGGGGGCGGACGGGTAGCCACCGAGGGTGGCGCCGTGGATCTCCACCGACTCCGGGGCGTTCCCGGTGAAGTGGGAGGTGTCGACGGTCACCGCGCGCACCACGCCGGGCGCGCCGAGCCGGATGATCGCCCAGTCCGAGCCGTACAGGTCGCGGCGGCGGCGGGTCTCCCAGCCGTCCGTCCACGCGCCCCGCTCGGTGAACACCCCTGGCCGGGCGATCGGTGGCTCGGGCAGCAGCATCCGTTCGGCGAGCGCGAAGAACTCGTCGTTGACGGCCACCACCGACCCGCCGAACCGGGCCGCGGCAAGGTCGACAAGATTCGTCAGATCGGGAGCGTCGCTCACGGATCCTCTTCTCTACAGATCTTCTCCGGTGGACGCCCGTGACCGTGCGGGACGGGCGTCCACCGCTGGGAACTCGGATGTTCAGACGGAACTCGAACGCGGCCGCGCTGGAACCGGGCGCGCTGGAACCCGGCGCGCTGGCGCCGGATGGCCTGACAGCCAGCTCCCCCGCCGGATGCCGGGGTCATCGCGACAGCAGCCTGCCGTGCGGCGGCCGGTCGCCGTCGGCCCGCCTGCCGCGCAGGTAGGTGGCCCGCACGACGCCGTCCAGCGGCCGGCCCGCGTAGGGGGTCAGCGGATGGCGGTGGGCGAGCCGGGCCGGGTCGACGACGAAGGACCCCTCGGGATCGATCACGACGAGGTCGGCGTCCACCCCGGGGCTGATCCGCCCCTTGTGCGCCAGCCCGACCAGGTCGGCCGGGCCGGTGCACATCCAGCGGGCCACGTCGGCCAGGCCGTGGCCGCGGCGGCGGGCCTGCGTCCACACGGCGGCCAGGCCGAGCTGCACCGAGGCGATCCCGCCCCACGCCTGCCCGAAGTCGCCCGACTCGACGGCTCTGAGCTCCGGTGCGGACGGAGAGTGATCGGTCACCACCGCGGTGAACAGGCCCGCGGTGAGCCCCTGCCACAGCCGCTCCCGGTTGTCCTCCCCCCGGATCGGAGGTGCGCACTTGTACACAGTCGCACCATCGGGAACCTCCTCGGCGGTGAATGTCAGATAGTGCGGGCAGGTCTCGGCGGTCAGCGCGACTCCGGCGTCGCGGGCGGCCAGCACGTCGTCCAGCGCCGCCGCCGCGGACAGGTGCAGGACGTGCAGGCGGGCGCCGGTGGCCGCGGACAGCGCGGCGAGCCCGGCGACCGCCTCGGTCTCGGCCGCCGGCGGGCGCGCGGCCAGCCAGCTCGCGTACCGCCGGCCGACGGTAGGCGGCGCCGCGTCCAGGACGGCCGGTGACTCGGCGTGGACGACGGTCAGCGCGCCGAGCCGGGCGGTGTGGGCGGTGGCGGCGGCGAGCACGTCCATCCCGACGTGGGGGAACTCGGCCACCCCGGACGGTGCGAGGAACGCCTTGAAGCCGAACACCCCGGCGTCGTGCAGGGCCGCCAGGTCGGCGAGGCTGCGCGTGTCGGCACCGATGATCCCGCCCCAGAAGCCGACGTCGACCCATGCCTGGCCGGCCGCGGCGGCCCGCTTCGCGGTCAGCGCGGCCAGCGACGTCGTCGGCGGGACCGCGTTGAGCGGCATGTCGATGATCGTGGTGACGCCGCCGGCGGCGGCGGCCCGGGTGGCGGTGGCGAAGCCCTCCCACTCGGTCCGGCCCGGCTCGTTGACGTGGACGTGGGTGTCGACCGCCCCGGGCAGCAGCGCGAGGTCACCGAGATCGGTGACGCCCGGGGTGGCGCGCACCGCCTCCGGCGGCGTGACGGCGGTGATCCGCCCGTCCCGGATGTGCACGGCGGCCGGCCGGACACCGTCCGGGGTGACGACCCGTGACGAGCACAGCACGACCGGGCGTTCCGGCAGCTCGACCGGCCCACGGACGGCCGTCCGCGCCGTACCCGTACCCGTGCCCGTGCCCGGGCCGGACGCCGCCGTCCGGCCGGCGGCTGTCATCGGCTGGGAGCCCGCTGTCGGGCCGGGCTCGGTCACCGGCCACCGCCGGAACCCTCAGGACCACCCTCAGGACCACCCTCGGGACCACCCTCGGGACCGCCATCGGGATCGCCGAGGCCGAGGAGATCCTGAGGGCGGACCGGCACCCGGCGCAGGTCCCGGCCGACCGCGTCGCGCACCGCCGCCACCACGGCCGGCGCCGCCGAGCAGGTGGGCGCCTCACCCACCCCCTTCACCCCGTAGGGCGCCCCCGGCTGCGGGTGGCTCAACGCGACGAAGTCCAGCTCCGGGACATCGGCCATGCTCGGCAGCACATAGTCGTGGAACGTCGGGTTGCGCACCACCCCGTCCCGCACCACCAGCTCCTCCATCAGCGCGAGCCCGAGCCCCTGCGCCGTGCCGCCCTCGACCTGCCCGCGCAGCGACAGCGGGTTGAGCACCGTACCGACGTCCTGGACCAGCGCCATCGACACCACCCGCACCAGCCCCAGGTCGACGTCGACGTCGACGACCGCGCGGTGCGCCGCCGCGGCGAACGCCACGTGCACGTCACCCTGGCCGTCGGCGCCCAACGGCTGGGTGCGCCGGTGGCGGAAGACCTCCACCGCCTCGACCGGCCCGTCGGCGAGCGCGTCCGCGAGTGTCACGCGCACCCCGGCCTCACCGGCGACGATCTCACCGCCGGCCAGCGTCAGCAGCCGCCGCGGCGCCGCGGCGACGTCGTCGGGCAGGCCGAGCCGGCGGGCCACCCGGGCCAGCAACGCGTCCGCGACCGCTGCCGCGGCGGCGCGCACGGCACCGCCGCTCATCCACGTCTGGCGGGACGCGCTGGTCGACCCGGCGCTGCCGACGGTGGTGTCCGCCGGGGCGAGCACCACCTCGTCCACCCCGAGCTCGGTGCGGACGATCTGCCCGGCGATCGTCACGAAGCCCTGGCCGACCTCGGCGCACGCGCTGTGCACGACCGCCCGGGGCCCGCCGTCCGGCCCGGTCTCCAGGCGCACCCGGGCGGTGGCGTCGTCGTCGAACCCCTCGGAGAACAGCAGGTTCTTGTACGCCACCGCGTAGCCGACCCCACGGCGGACGCGGGCCGGGTCGGCCGCGGCGAGGCGCCCGCCGGGCAGCGACGTCACCGGCGTCCGCCCGGAGACCGGCGGCGGCAGCGGCCGGTCCACGAGTATGTCGATCATCTCCCGCAGCGGCAGCGGCTCGGGCACGACCTGCCCGGTGGGCAGCACGTCGCCCGGCTCGAGCGCGTTGCGCCGGCGCAGCTCCACCGGGCCGATGCCGAGGGCGTCGGCGAGCCGGTCCATCTGCGCCTCATGCCCGATGGCCACCTGGGGGACACCGAAACCACGCATCGCCCCGCACGGCGGGTTGTTCGTGCGGACCACCCAGCCGTCCAGCACCGCGTTGGGCACCCGGTAGGGCCCGGCGGCGTGCGTGACCGCGTTCGTCAGCACCGCCGGGGACGACGACGCGTACGCCCCGCCGTCCAGGATCAGACGCGCCTGGACGCTGACCAGCAGCCCGTCCCGGGATGCGGTGTGCCGGAACCACATCCGGGCCGGATGCCGGTGCGGATGGCCGAGGAACGACTCGACCCGGTCGTAGGCGATCCGCACCGGGCTGCCGGTGACCAGCGCGAGCAGCGCACCGTGGATCTGGAGCGTGATGTCCTCGCGTCCGCCGAAGGCCCCGCCGACACCGGCGAGGGCCAGGTGCACCCGGTGCTCGGCAAGGCCCAGGCAGGCCGCGACCTGCTCACGGTCGGAGTGCAGCCACTGCGTCGCCACCCGCAGGTCGACGCCGCCGTCGGCCGTCGGCACGGCCAGCGCGGCCTCGCAGCCCAGGAACGCCTGGTCCTGCATGCCCACGACATAGGAGTCGGTGACGCTGACCGCGCCGCGGGCCGCCGGGTCGCCGTGGCGAAGATGGATCTCGCGGAAGATGTTCCCGTCGGGATGCAGCAGCTCGAACCCGCCGGGACACGGCGGCCCGTCAGGACGTGACAGCCCGTCGGCATGCGGCGGCCCGTCAGGGCGCGGCAGCCCGTCGGCATGCGGCGATCCGTCGGGGCGCGGCGGCTCGGGGCCGCGGGCGGCGGCCACGATCCGCTCGGGGTCGGTCCACGGTGGCAGCGGCTCGTAGTCGACCTCGATCGCGGCCAGCGCCGCGGTGGCGGTCCGGGCGTCCACCGCCGCCACCGCCGCCACCGGTTCGCCCTGGTAGCGCACGACGTCGGCGGCGAACACCGGCTGGTCGGCGACGATCAGGCCGTAGGTGGCCCGGCCCGGCACGTCCGCCGCGGTCACGACCGCCGCCACCCCGGGCATCCGGCGGGCCGCGGCGGTGCTGATCCGGCGGATGCGCGCCCGTGGATGGGGGCTGCGCAGCGTCCGGGCGTGCAGCATCCCCGGCAGGTGGAGATCACCCGCGTACGGGAAGGTGCCGCCGGCCTTGGCCGGCCCGTCCGGGCGCGGCACGGGCGCCCCGATCCCCTGACCGCTGCCCCGGCCGGCGGCCGCCGGATCGACGGGCTCCCGGCCAGCGAATATTCGATCATCGGACGTCCGGGCGGACGGTGTCCGTCCGGCATGGTCAGCGGGCGGACGCGGGTTCATCATCGTCCCGGTCTTCCGTGCCGCCCACCGGCCTGTCCCCGGTCACTGCTCCGTCCCCGGTCACCGGTCACCGGCCCGTCCCCGGTCACCGGCCCGTCCCCGGTCGCTGGTGGGAGCCTCCTGGCCGGCGGCGGGCCTCCTGGACCGAGCGGATCGCGGCGATAATCCGCCCGTAGCCGGTGCACCGGCAGATGTTGCCGGCCAGCGACTCGCGGATCTCGTCCTCACCGGCGTCGGGACGCCGGGCCAGCAGGTCGGTGACGGCGACGACGAATCCCGGCGTGCAGAAGCCGCACTGGACCGCGCCGTGGGCGAGGAAGGCGGCCTGCACCGCCCGCGCCGGCCCGCCCACACCCAGCCCGGCCACGGTCGTGACCTGGGCGTCGGCGGCGTCCGCGGCGAGGACCGTGCAGCTCGCCACCAGCCGGCCGTCCATCAGGACCGAGCAGGAGCCACACCGGCCCTGCTCACAGGCGTCCTTGACCGACAGCACGCCCAGGTGGTCGCGCAGCACACGCAGCAGGGACTCCCCGAACCAGGCATCGGTCACCTCCCGCACGCCACCGTCGATGTGGAGCTGGTAGGACACCCGCGGCTCGGCATCGCGCGGCGGGCACGCCGGATCCTCCTCGACGCAGGCGCGCCGGTGGGCGGGCTCACTCATGGGCGTGCCCACCGCCCGTCCACGGACCGGGCCGGCGACGGCGCGGACAGGCAGCGCCCGGCGGCGCGCGCCGCCAGCACCCCGGCGGCGTGCCGGCGGTAGGCCGCCGAGGCCCGCGGGTCGTCGGGAAGCGGGTCGTCCACCGCGCGGACGGCCTCGGCGACAAGCTCGCCGAAGCCCGCGACCACGTCGGCGGGAGCCGTACCCGTCGACCAGTCGACCCCGGCGCGCACGAAGTCCTCCGCGGCGACCGGGCGCAACGGCCCGCCGGCCACCCCGCCGATCGCGCACGCGACCCGCTCCCGCACCCGGTCGACGACCAGCGCGCACGAGACGACCGTGGCCGATGCGGCCTGCCGCGCGCCGATCTTGAGGTAGACCTGGGGACCGCACGGCCGCGGCAGCCGGACCGCCGTGATCAGCTCGGTCGGGTCACGCCCCTCGGCCAGGTAGGACGGGACGGCCAGCGTCCGCGCGCCGTGCACGCCGCGCAGGACGACCTCGGCGTCGGCGGCGCTGAGGAAGGTCAGCAGATCCCCACGCGGATCGGCCGTGCCGAGCGCTCCGCCGACCGTGCCCAGGTTGCGTATCTGCGGTGATCCGACGACGCGCGCGGTGGCCGCGAGACCGGGCGACAGCGACCAGCCGGCCAGATCGTGGTAGGTGACGCCGGCGCCGATGATGAGCCCGTCGGCGCTGGCGCCCCGGGTGCGCAGCTCCAGGACCCGGCGCAGGGCGACGATCCGGCGCGGCCGGCGCCGGCCGGTCCGCAGCGCGGGGACCAGGTCGGTGCCGCCCGCGAGCAGGTCCGCCGCGCCGTCGGCGAGGATCTCGACGGTGTCGGCCACGGTCAGCGG
>NZ_CEVIVC010000031.1:8181-10158 GCF_982290645.1 Protofrankia sp. CiP1_Cm_nod4 | reverse complement strand
GGCCGGCCGGGCGGTCCGGCCATCGACGGTGTCGCCCGTGGTGGCAATCATGGAAGTCGCAATCATGGAAGACGCGGTGGGAACGCCGGCGCGACACGGAAACCCACTGGTGGGTATGCCAGCAGGGAAGACAGTCGGTCGCGCATGGCCCCACATGACAGCCGACGATAGTCCTGCGAGGTTACACGCATGTTCACTGTCGGCGACGCGCCGGGTCCTCCTGCCCGGCCATCGGCGGGAGTCATCCGGCGAAAGCCGACAGTGCCGGATCGTGACCGCATTCATCCGCATTGAACGCGATGCGCCCGCGGCGGGAACCGTAGCCGTCCAGTACGAAGACGTCCGGTTTTCTCGGGAAAAGGGAGCGTTCTCACGACGACACCCACAGATTCCCCGAACACGGGGGTATCGCGATCACATGATTTCCGGCGCGCCGGGCCCCTGAGCCCGAAGCCACGGCCGGGGAGCCCCGGAACACGGTGACGGAACACAGTGAGATATCGATCACCATCACCTTGCGTCACACCCGGGACGCGAAACCGAAACAACGGCTCACTTCAATCAGCACATTCGAAGAACGCTTTACCACACCCGTCACCGGATCGCGGACCCGGGCCCGCCCAGGCCAGCCAGCGGCTGGCCCGCGATCCGCCCCCACGGCCGGCAGCCCCTGCCCCGGCAGCCCCTTCTCCCGGAGGTGGTCGACGTCCGCTCACGCATGACGAACACGGATCTCTCGCTGCGGCACGGCTGGCATCCGGTCGCACGGTCGTCGGACATCGGTGACGAGCCGGTATCCGTACGGCTCCTCGGCGAACCATGGGTGATCGCCCGTCTCGACAACCGGGTGATGGCCCTTGCCGACCACTGTCCGTACCTGCTGACGCCGTCGGCGGCCGGCCGTGTCGACGGCCCCCGGCGGGCCTGCGCCTACCATGGCTGGCGTTTCGTCGCGTCCGGCGCGTGCACGGCCATGCCCGGCCCGGAGCCCGCGTCCGGCCCGACGCCCGGCTCGCCCGGCCCGCCCGGCTCCCGGCCGGGACGCACCCGGGCCGCCTCGGCGTGGGGCGCCACCGAACGTCACGGACTGGTCTGGATCGCTCCCGAGGAACCGTTCGCGGACATCATCGATCTGCCCGAGGCGGACGACTCCGTCTTCGCCTCCCGCTGGCTGGATGTCAACCGGAGCAGAGCGTGCGCGGGCGTACTCGCCGATGATCTCCTCGAGGCGGCGAGCCTGCCGTTCGTCCACCCGAGCGTGGTCTGCGCCGACCCGGTCCGCGGCGGCCCGATCCGCGCGGGCGCGGGCGGCACAGGGGAACAGACAATCACCTTTCGTCGTGACATCACTACCGATGGCAATGGTTTTCGCCTGCGAATGGAGCAGACAGTCACCAGTCCAGCAAATTCGGTAACGACGGAGGGTGGTTCGCGGCCCTGGAGCGGCCGCCGGCAGCTGTCGACCTGTCTCTACCGGCCGCCGTTCCAGCTCCGCCTGGTCCTGCGCTGCCCCGACACCGGGACCACCAGCACGATCTTCTTCTGCCTCCAGCCCGAGGACGCCACGTCCACCCGTGTCTACGCCCGCCTGTTCCGCAACGACTGCGCCGGGAGCCCCGACCGGCTGGCCGAGGCCGCGCGCGTCGAACAAATGATCATTGATCTGCACCTCACCGCGCGGGAAAGGCACCCGCTGGACGGCCTGCCCCTGCCAGCTACCAGCCACGACATCACCGGAAGCACCGGAAGCACCCACACGGACGCTGACGCGCTCACGAACGGCGCACCCGGCAGCGCCCAGGCGAACGCGGACACCGTCGGGGCCGCGTTGCGACGGGCGCTGTCCGCGCTGGCCGAACAGGCCCGGGGGATACCGGCGCGCGACCGGCCCGCCGGTATCCGCTACGCCCGTCGCGTGAAGGCAGGCTCCCGCCCCTGACCCCCTCGGCCCGGCCCGCGGCCCGCCCGTCCTCGCCG
>NZ_CEVIVC010000031.1:0-7628 GCF_982290645.1 Protofrankia sp. CiP1_Cm_nod4 | reverse complement strand
TCGCCGACCTCGCCGACCTCGGCCGCCATGGGCGCGTCCGCCCATGAGCCAGCCCGTCATCGGCTCGTACCGGCTGCCGACACGCGCGAACGCGCACCGGAACGTATGAAACACACACGCATGAAACGCATACGTGTGAAACGTATAGGTGCGGACGACCGGAATCCCGATACCGATATCCTCCCATCCGCCTCGCGGGCGCCGCCACCCACCCCGCCTTTTGCCCGCGCGTACCGCCGCTGGCCGCCGCCTTTCCAAACCGGCGGCCAGCGGCATGAAACACCAGCTCGGACCAGGCGCCCGTGGTTCCGCGACCAGCGGTTGTCCCAACAATCGCCGCGGTTGCAACGACCGTCCGGGACGCTCGAGAAGAAAGCTGCGACCAAGGCCGGTTTTTCTCCCCGACAACGCCCCTCCCGCCGGGACCGCGCTCCTCGGGATCGCGTCGCCACCGTGGCGTCGGCCCGGTGGCACCGACCGCCCCGTGGCGCCGGCCGTTGCCTCCTCCGGAAGCCCACACGGCGGAGACTGTAGGTGGAAACCATCACCGCGGCGACGGTTTCCACCTACAGCTTCCGCGTCCGTAGGTGGAAACCGTTGTTACAGCAGCGTTTTCCACCTACGCATTCCGCTGTTACAGGTTCTCGAAGAGGAGCAGGACAAGATCCGGACTGCCGTCACCGCCCACGAGGAGCTGGATGTTCTGGCCCTTCCCCTCGAAGGTGAGCTTCGTCCTGCCGTCCGAGCCGCCCTGCTGCAGGAACTTGTAACCGGCGGCGGGCAGCGCCTGCCGGTAGAACTGGAGTGCTGCGGCCGGTGTCACGCCTTGTAGCGATATCGTCGCGTGCTGAGGCTTGGACACCGAGACCGTGGGGACAGCGCCCCTGGGGAACGGGAAGCCCGCGGAGACGACCGTTCCCTTCAGGGCCGCCACACCCGCCGTCGCGGTCGTGGCGGCCTGAGGAGCCGCCGTACCCGCCGCCGCGGGAGGCGTGCGCGACGGCAGCGCCAGATCGGTCGGCAGATCGGTCGGCAGATCAACCGACGCGATGCTCCGCACGGCCTCGACCGCTGTCGCCGGCCCACCCGCCACGGAGGACGGCGACGTGGATCCGCCACACGCGCCGAGCAGAAGTGCCAGGCCCGCACCGGCTCCGGCCGTCACGGTGCGAGCGGTACGAAGCCGCGATGTTCCCACGTGGCCCGTCACAGGCGCCAAACGCATTAGATCCCCCACTCTCTGATTCCCCACGCACGGATGCGCCGCCCGTGCATCCCCCACATGTCGGCCCGCGGAACCCGTGGCCCTCGCCTCGGCCGACGCCGCCAAAGCTACGACCTGCCCGACGTGCCGGACACGGTGGGGGGAAGACGGACAGGCCGGGCCGCTGGAGAGACAGCCGGGCATTCCGCCAGGAGAACGAGCAGATCACTTCCGCGGACGGGCGGACGGGCGGACGGCGGGCTTCCGGCCGCGCCTGCCCGAGCAGGCGACACGAGGGGCCGCTTACTCGGGCGGGCGGGCAGGCCTGTCCGTCAGAAGGGCGGGTGATAGAGCCGCTGGCCCAGCGGCGCGAGGGTGAGGAACGGTGCGGCGAGCGTGCAGCCGAGGGCCGCGGCGGCCGCGTCGACGCCGTCCAGCTGGTCGCGCACGGCGTCCCAGGGGGCGTCGCTCATCACGCCGGCCACCGGCAGCGGGCAGGCCGCCAGCACCCAGCCGCGGTCGACCACGACGAAACCGCCGCCCATCCCCTCCAGCGCCCGGGCGGCCGTCATCATGTCGTGGTCGCCGGCCCCGATGATGGCCAGGTCGCCGGGTGCCACACTCGTGGTCATCCCGATCGCCCCCTGGCGCAGGCCGATCCCGCGGATGAACCCGGCCCGTGTCCCGGCGGGGCGGTCCCGATGCACACGGCAGGTGACAAGAGCCACCTTCAGCAGGTCGCGTTCCGGATCCGCCCCGGGGCAGCCAGTAGCGCCGTCGACGGTAGCCGGCCGCACCACGACGCTTTCAACATACGGATAGTCATCCTGCGTGATACGCAGCTCGGCCGCGTTCACGCCCCGACCGGCGGTACCGACGGGCGCCGCCGGTACCGTGAACGACCCGCCGTGCAGCCCGGAGGGCAGTGACAGCCGTTCCCGGGCCCAGGCGGGGACGACGTCGAGGTTGTCGAACAGCGGGCGGCCCCGCTCCGCGGCCAGCCGGCCACCGGAGAGCACGACCTCCGGCGGCCGGGGCCCGGCGATCTCGCTGACGATCTGGATGTCGGCCAGCCGCGCCGGCGTGAGCGACCCGAGCAGGTGGTCCAGGCCGTGGCGGCGGGCCGGGGTGAGGGTTGCCATGCGGACGGCGGTCATCGGGTCCATGCCCGCCCTGGCCGCCCGGCGGACGTCCCGGTCGAGATGGCCGTGCACGACAAGATCGATGAGCGAACGCCCGCCGGAGGCGTCCAGCAGAGCCTCCCAGGCGTCGTCGTCAGCGGTCCGCCCGGCCGGTGGGCTCGCCGGCCCCAGCCCGGACCCCGCCCCCAGCCTCGACGCCGGCCCGGAGCCGGGCAGGGGGCCGGCCCCCGCGAGCCCGCCGGTGGGCTCGGGCCCCACAGGGAGCGTCCCGGCCATGCCGGTGACGTCCAGTGACGTCTCTCCGGCGGATTCGGGTAAGGAAACCGGCTGCCGCGGCACCATCGCCGCCCTCACCGCGGGCATGGGCGGTATGGCCGATGGCACGGACGGTGCTTCCAGCAGCCGCATCGGGGTGCGGGTGGCGGTGGCGAGCTGTCCGCCGCGCGGCCCGTACAGCCCGGTCAACCGGCTGGTGTCCGCCAGCAGGGTGACCGTTCCCCGGGGCACGACGACGCGGGCGAGCTCGCCGGGGGTCAGCAGGGTCTGTTCGACCTGGATGCGCTCGTCGACGTAGGCGGGCAGGAGGTAGCGGCCGGACGCGTCCAGCCCCCGGCGGGCCCCCAACGCCCCGGGCCGCGTCACCGCGGCGATGAACCGTCCGACGATCAGCAGGTCACGGCGCTGGAGCTCACCGGTGTGGACGACGACCAGCGTGCCGCCGTGGACAATCAGGTCCGCCTCCTCCTGGCCGTCCGCGACCCGGCGCAGGCGCTGGAGCTCCGCCGGGCTCGGGGCGAGGCCGGCGGCGCCGTGGACAGCGACAGCTCCGGGCCGTGGCCGGTGGCCGTGTCCGGCCGAGGGCCTTTCCGGCAGACAGGTCACCAGTTCGGGTCCGCGCGCGGACCACCCCTGTTGGCGGTCACGCTCGGTGGTCATGAGCCCTCCGCAGACACCGTTAGGACGAGGATGGGATATGACCCTGCGCTAAGAAGTCAGCCGGCGATGTGACGTACATTACGCCCTGGCACGGCCCTGCCGCTCCGCACCGGGTACACGAACGCGGCACAGCCGCTTACTGTGCCGCCACAGCCGCGGTGGCGCCCGCGAACCAGCGCCTTTTAACGTGGCCGTCACAGATTCGGCGCTGATAGTCACAATGGCGGGCTTCTCAAGAGATCCCGGACATCGCGACGACGCACCCAGGAGACACGTCCGGGCGACGCCGGCCCGGCACTGCCGGATGGGCCCGGCATGACCGGATAGGCCCGGCATGACCGGATTCTCCGTGCGGACGGTGGGCAGCACGGCGTAGCCGCAGCATGCCCGTGGCCGCTAGACTTCGCCACCGTGCTGCTCAGCCCGCACGAACAGGAACGGCTGCTCATCCACGTGGCGGCTGGGCTCGCCCGCGAGCGGCGGGCCCGCGGCCTGCGGCTGAACCATCCGGAGGCGACCGCCGTCATCACCTCGTTCCTGCTCGAGGGCGCCCGGGACGGCCGCACCGTCGCCGACCTGATGTCCGCCGGCCGGGCCGTGCTCACCCGCGAGGACGTCATGGACGGCGTCCCCGAGATGCTCCGCGAGGTCCAGGTCGAGGCGACCTTCCCGGACGGCACCAAGCTGGTCACCGTCCACGAGCCGATCCCGTGAGCCTGGCCGTGCCCACCGGCCCGCGTGGAGCCGGGCTCGCGAGCGGGCCGGGCTCGTGAGCGGGCCGAGCTCGTGAGCGGGCCGGGCCGGTGAGCGCGGCCGCCGGCATCCGGCCGGGCGAGATCTGGCACGACGGCGACCCGGTGGAGATCAACCCGGGACGGCCAGTGCTGACGCTGCGTGTGCGCAACATCGGCGACCGTCCTGTCCAGGTCGGGTCGCACTACCATTTCGCCGCCGCCAACCCCGCCCTTCAGTTCGACCGGGACGCCGCCTGGGGGCACCGGCTGGCCGTCCCGGCCGGCACCGCCGTCCGGTTCGAGCCGGGCGTCGAACGCGAGGTGGACCTCGTCCCGCTGGGCGGCCGGCGGCTGGTCCCCGGCCTGCGCCCCGAATCCGCCGGCCCGCTGGACAGCCCCGCCCCCCAGGATGCGGGCAGCGCACCCGCGGGCCCCGCCGACGGCCCGCCCGCGGCCAGCACGGGCCGCCCGCCCGAGGGCACCGCGGACGGTACGCCAACCGGCCCGGCGGGCGACGCTCCCGGCCCGGCGGGCGACGCTCCCGGCCCGCCAGACGACGCCCCCGGCCCGCCGGGCCGGCGTGGGGCGCGCCCGTGAGCCGCCGCCTCGACCGGGCCCGCTACGCCGACCTGTACGGGCCGACCGTCGGTGACCGCATCCGCCTCGCTGACACCGACCTGTTCATCGAGGTCACCGAGGACCGCAGCCGCGGGCCCGCCGGCGCCGGCACCGGCGACGAGGCGGTGTTCGGCGGCGGCAAGGTGATCCGGGAGTCCATGGGGCAGGCCCGGGCGTCGCGCGCCGAAGGTACCCCGGACCTGGTCATCACCGGCGCGGTCGTCCTCGACCACTGGGGTGTCGTCAAGGCCGACGTCGGCATCCGCGACGGGCGGATCGTCGCGCTCGGCAAGGCCGGCAACCCCGACATCATGGACGGCGTCCACCCCGGCCTGGTCATCGGCCCGGGCACGGAGATCCTCGCCGGCAACGGGAAGATCCTCACCGCGGGGGCGGTGGACTGCCACGTCCACCTGATCTGCCCGCAGCAGGTCCCCGAAGCCCTCGGCGCCGGCATCACCACCCTGATCGGCGGCGGGACCGGCCCGGCCGAGGGCACCAGGGCCACCACCGTCACCCCCGGGCCGTGGAACCTCGCCCGGATGCTGTCCGCGATGGACGCGCTGCCGGTCAACGTCGTCCTGCTCGGCAAGGGCAACACCGTCGGTGAGGATGCCCTGTGGGAGCAGCTGCGCGGCGGCGCCGCCGGCTTCAAGCTGCACGAGGACTGGGGCTCCACCCCGGCGGCGATCGACGCCTGCCTGCGGGTCGCGGACGCCTCCGGGGTGCAGGTCGCGCTGCACTCCGACACCCTCAACGAGGCCGGTTTCGTCGAGGACACCCTGGCCGCGATCGCCGGCCGGGCCATCCACGCCTACCACACCGAGGGTGCCGGCGGCGGGCACGCCCCGGACATCATCACTGTGGCCGCGGCGGCGAACGTCCTGCCGAGCTCGACGAACCCGACCCGCCCGCACACCGTCAACACCCTCGACGAACACCTCGACATGCTCATGGTCTGCCACCATCTGAACCCGACCGTGCCCGAGGACCTGGCCTTCGCCGAGAGCCGCATCCGGCCGTCCACGATCGCCGCCGAGGACGTCCTGCACGACCTCGGCGCCATCTCGATGATCGGCTCGGACTCGCAGGCCATGGGACGCATCGGCGAGGTCGTCCTGCGCACCTGGCAGACCGCGCACGTGATGAAGGTCAGGCGCGGCGCCCTGCCCGGGGACGGGCGCGCCGACAACGCCCGCGCCCGCCGGTACGTCGCCAAGTACACGATCTGCCCGGCCGTCGCGCACGGCCTGGACGCCGAGATCGGCTCGGTGGAGCCGGGCAAGCTCGCCGACCTGGTGCTCTACGACCCGGCGTTCTTCGGCGTCCGGCCGGCCGTCGTCATCAAGGGCGGTTTCGTGGCCTGGGCGGCGATGGGCGACGCGAACGCCTCCATCCCCACCCCACAGCCGGTGCTGCCGCGTCCGATGTGGGGGGCGGCGGCGGGCCCGGCCGCGGCGTCGTCACTGTCGTTCGTCGCCCCCGCCGCCCTCGACGCCGGCCTGCCGGCGCGCCTCGGCCTGGCCAAGCCGATGGCCGCGACCGCCGACGTCCGCCGCCGCGGCAAGGCGGACCTGCCCGAGAACACCGCCACCCCCGACATCCACGTCGACCCGGAAACATTCACCGTCACCATCGACGGCGACACAATAGAACCCGCCCCGGTAGCCGAACTCCCCATGGCCCAGCGCTACTTCCTCTTCTGATTCCTCTCCCGGTTCTGAGCCCTGTTCCGGCTTCGAGCATCAGCTCCGGCCACGCCCATCCCGCCGACGCCCCCGCCGCGCCGCACCGTCCGCGCTGCCTGGAGCTACAGTCGAAGTCAGGCCGTCGCCGCCGCCTGTGCCATCGCTCATGCCACCCAGCAGACGCACGAACCTCGCGGTTTCTTCCTGGTCCTCGACGGTGTCGAGCGCACCCCGCTCGGCGGCGAGCCGGTCGAGCATGTCGCCGAGCGCCCGGTGCCGGCAATCTCGTACCGGTCCGTTCCGGATGCCCATGTTGATCTGAACAGACAGATTCTCGCCCGCCGTCTCGAACGCCGAGACGAGGTCGACATCAAGGGTGTCTGAAACCCTGCGTTTTACCTGCGTCACGCCCAGATACTACCGCTGTCGTACGCTTCTTCGGGTCTGATTTCTGCGGCGGAAGACGCGGCTCGGCGCGGACATGTTGTGCCCCGCAGAACGCACTACGGGAGTCTGGCGGTCACAGTCGTTCGCTGTTGACGACTGTCGGGAGATCGCCGTCGGGAGATCGCTGTTGGGAGGACGCCTGATGGTGGACGCGAGCCGGGCGGCGTTGTTGCTGTTGGCGGACGGGCGGCTGCCGGCGGGTGGTCATGCGCACTCCGGCGGGATCGAGGCCGCGACCGTCGACGGCAGCGTCACCGACCTCGCCGGCCTCAAACGCTTCCTGCGCGGCCGGCTGGCCACGACCGGCCTGGTCTCCGCCGCCTTCGCCGCCGCCGCCTGCCGGCTGACCCGCAGCCCGCATACGGACGGGAACCTCCCGATCACTGTTTCGGGACGGCTATCGGCCGCGCCACCCCAGCCGTTGTCAGACCGGCCGTCGTCAGACCGGCCGTATCCGGAGGAGATCGCTACTTCCGCTTCCTCCGATACCGACGCCGCCGGTGGCGTCACGACGCCGACCAGGGCGATCATCGAACTGGACGTCGAGCTGGACGCGCGGACGCCGTCGCCGGCGCAGCGTTCCGCCAGCCGCGCACAGGGCCGGGCGCTGCTGCGGGCGGGCCGCGCCGCCTGGCCGGGGCTGTCCTGCCCGGTCCCGGCGCCGCACCATCCGGTCGCGTTCGGCCTGGTCGCCGCGCACGCCGGCCTCTCCCCCGCCGACGCCGCGCTGGCCGTCGCCTACGGCACGGTCAGCGGCCCCGCCTCGGCCGCGACCCGCCTGCTCGGCCTGGACCCGCTGGCGGTCACCGCCCTGCTCACCCGCCTCACCCCCGCCATCGACCACACCGCCGCCGAGGCG
>NZ_CEVIVC010000030.1:40983-48154 GCF_982290645.1 Protofrankia sp. CiP1_Cm_nod4 | reverse complement strand
CGGCCGGCCAGCGGGTTCACCACGACGGGCCGCGGCGGCTGTGGGAGGAACTGGAGGCGGCCTACCGCTGGTGGATCGACGCCGGGCGGCCGGACCACAGCCGTTTCGGTCTGACGGTCACTCCCGATGGCCAGGCGTTCTGGCTGGACGATCCCGACCAGGTCATCTCCTGCCAGGAACACCGGTCCTGCCAGGAACACCGGCCGGAGGATTCCACCGGATAGGTTCGGTGGGTCATGTCGACCTTGTCCCGTCGGAGTTCGGTCGAGAATACGATGTTCGGTTGCGAAGGCGATTCCTGGTTGATGCCGGCTGCCCGATTGCCTGTTGGTTGTTCCTTTTTTGGCTGACGTGACGTGGCGTGGCCGGTTGTGGGGCCGTGGGTCGAAGACCTGGTGGAGCATCCGCGCGTCGCTGGTGGGCACAACGACGACAGCGACGACGAGAGGGGTGGTCCGGGATGGCTGGGGACTTCACGAGGGTTGGCGTGGTGGGGCTTGGCACCATGGGCGCGGGGATCGCCGAGGTGCTGGCGCGCGCCGGTATCGAGGTGGTGGGCGTCGAGCACGACGACAGGGCGCTGGCCCGGGGGCTCGGCCGGATCCGTCACTCGACCGACCGGGCGGTCGATGGCGGCAAGCTGACCGGGGCCGGCCGGGACGCGCTGTTCGCCCGGATCCACGCCGGCACCGATCTGTCGGCGGTGGCGGACTGCCGGCTGGTCATCGAGGCGGTGCCCGAGCGGCTCGAGGACAAGCGGGCGGTCCTCGCCGACCTGGACGCGCTGTGCCCGTCCGGGACCATCATCGCCACGAACACCAGCTCGCTGTCCGTCACCGAACTGGCCACCGGGACGTCCCGGTCGTCCCGGGTCATCGGCACCCACTGGTTCAACCCGGCGCCGGTCATGGGGCTGGTCGAGATCGTCCGCACGGTCGTCACCGACGCCACCGTGCTGGCGGACGTCGAGGCCCTCGTCACGAAGGTCGGCAAGACCGCGGTGATCGCCGCGGACCGGGCCGGCTTCATCGTCGACGCCCTGCTGTTCGGCTACCTCAACAGCGCCGTGCGGATGCTGGAGGCGCACTACGCCACCCGGGAGGACATCGACGCGGCCATGCGGCTGGGCTGCGGGCACCCGATCGGCCCGCTCGCGCTGCTCGACCTGATCGGGCTCGACTCGGCCTACGAGATCCTGGACTCGGTCCACCGCACCTCCCATGACCACCTGCACGCCCCGGCGCCGCTGCTGCGGCAGCTGGTCGCGGCCGGGATGCTCGGCCGCAAGACCGGGCGCGGCTTCTACACCTATGCCGCCCCGGACACGTCCGAGATCGTCGACACGGTGCCGGCGGCCGGGCCCGCGGCCGGCACCGGGAGCGGGCCCGGCCCGGTGACAGGGCCGGTGGCCCGGCCGGTGCGGGCGGTGGGCATCGTCGGCAGCGGGACGATGGCCGCCGGGATCGTCGAGGTCTGCGCCCGCCACGGCTACGACGTGGTGTTCCACGCCCGCGGCGAGGAGAAGATCGCCGCTGTCCGCAAGAAGCTGGAAGGCTCGCTCGAGCGGGGCGTCGAGAAGGGGAGGATCTCCCTGGACGACCGGGCCGCCGCCCTGTCCCGGGTGCGGGGCAGCACCGACCTGGCCGCCCTCGCCGGCTGCGACCTCGTCATCGAGGCGGTCGTGGAGGATCTCGCGGTCAAGCGGGCCCTGTTCGCCGCGCTCGACGCGGTGGCACGCCCGGGGGCGGTGCTGGCGACAACCACATCGTCCCTGCCGGTGGTCGAGTGCGCGGCCGCCACCGCCCGCCCGTCCGACGTGGTGGGGATGCACTGGTTCAACCCGGCGCAGGTGATGCGCCTGGTGGAGATCGTGCCCACCGTCCTGACCGCGGGCGACGTCACCGCCACGGCCTTCGAGGTGGCACGGGCGATGGGTAGGCATCCGGTGCGCTGCGGTGACCGGGCCGGTTTCATCGTCAACGCCCTGCTGTTCCCCTACCTCAACGACGCGGTGAAGATGCTGGCGGACCACTACGCGGACATCGACACCATCGACACGGCGATGACGGTCGGCTGCGGGCATCCGATGGGGCCGTTCGCGCTCGTCGACGTCGTCGGCCTGGATGTGACGCTTGCCATCCAGCGCGCTCTGTACCAGGAGTTCCGGGAGCCCGGCCACGCGCCGGCTCCGCTGCTCGAACACCTTGTCAGAGCGGGTTATCTCGGCCGCAAGACCCGGCGCGGGTTCCGGGTCCACTGATCGGGTGCACCGGTCGCGGGGCTGCTGTGGTGTCGGCCCTGTCGCCTACCATGGCGCCGTACGGCGTGATTCGTCACCAACACGCCGGCCCCTGCTGCCGCACCCGGAGGATGCCGCGATGATCCCGCTGGACAAGCTGGACAAGGACGCCGTCCGGGAGCTGGGCCGCGAGATCGTGACGTTCCTGCCCGACTTCGTGGTGATGCTCAGGAAGGTCCTGGCCGATCCGCGGGTCTCCCAGTCGGCCAAGCTGGAGGCGGCCGGGGCGCTGGCGTATCTGGTGTCCCCGAAGAACCGGCTGACGAACCTGATCCCGGTGGTGGGCCAGCTCGACGATGTCGCGATCGTGGCCTTCGCGTTCCGCCGGCTGGAGATCGGTGCCGGTGAGGCCGTGCTGCGGGAGCACTGGCGCGGCAGCGAGCGGGCCTTCCAGCTCCTGCTGGGCGCGTCCGCCGCCCTGTCGTCGCCGCGGGGGATGATCCGTAAGGCGAAGCTGGTGAAGACGATCGCCGCGTCGACCGCCAACCGGATCGGCGTTTCCCGGCGTCCCCCGGCGGGTGGCGCGGACCCGCATCGGATCATCGAGGGTGAGGTCGTCGACCGGACGTCGGCGACGCGCCCGCAATGACCCGGCGCCGGTCCCGACGGGCGCGGGCGCAGGCGCAGGGGCAGGCGCAGGCATCGCAGGCACCGCAGGCACCCGTGATCGTCGGATCCGAGACGACCGAACAGCACCCGGACGGCGACTGGGTCGTCCGCCGGGTCAGCGGCGCGGCCGCGTGGAAGTACTACCGCTGTCCCGGATGCGAGCAGGAGATAGTCCCGGCCACCCCGCACGTGGTGTGCTGGCTGGACGACCAGGTCGCCGACCGCAGGCACTGGCACACGATCTGCTGGGCCCATCGCGACCGCCGGAATCCGTCGGGCCGGTCGCGGCCGGGCGGCTGATCCGGCCCGGGATCCCGGCCCGCGATCCCGGCCCGCGATCCCGGCCCGAATACGGCCGCGGGCCCGTGCCCCGCGGACGGGGCCCGGGTCAGGAGTGGACGGCGGCGGGCTGTTCGGCGTCCACCGGTTCCGGATCCACGCCGGGATTCACGCTGAGATCCAGCGGGGCCATCGCCGCGGCCAGCCGGTCGCGCAACTGGCCGAGCTGAGTGGTCACCTGGTCGCGTTGCCGGCCGAGGTCGGCGAGCCGGCGCCGGGAGTCGTTCTCGGCCCTCTCGGCCGCTTCCCGGGCGCTGGTGACGATCTGCTCCGCCTGCGCCTCCGCCGTAGCGACGATCTCCTGAGCCTTTGTCTCGGCCTCCCGGATCGTCCGTTCGCGGGTACGCTGCGCGTCGGCGTGGGTCTGCCGGGCCTCCTCCAGCGCGACCTCGGCCTCCCGGGTCCGCTCGGCGCGGACGGCGGCGGCCTCTTCCTCGGCAAGCTGGAGGATCTTGGTGATCCGCCCGCCGAACTCCTCCCAGGCCGGCCGGTTGGCGGCCAGATCGTCACGCAGGGTGGCCGCCTCGATGGCGGCCTCCGAGGCGGCGGCCTCGGCCGCGGCCCGATGCGACTCAGCTTCCCGCAGCTGTTCGACGAGCCAGTTGACATGTGCCCTGACCTGATGCGGATCGTAGCCGCGACGAACCAGATCGAACTCCGGCGAGGCGTCCCCACCACCGGACATCGGGATGAGATCGGTTTGTTCGGTCATGGGACATCAGCGTGCCAGACCACTGCCATGGTTGACCTCCTCGGGGCCGGTGAACCGACGTACATCGAGTCTCCCGGAAAGTGCGCCGATCGCCAGGTTTGTGCTCGAGAAACCCGGCGTTGCGGGTACCCCGTATCCAATACCCCTACACCCCGCGGAAGCGGTTGATCTGGGTGAGGTGACGCTCGCGCGTCGCCTGGTCGCGGACGCCGAGGCCCTCGGCGGGGGCGAGGCAGAGCACCCCGACCTTGCCCTGGTGGAGGTTGCGGTGGACGTCGTGGGCGGCCTGCCCGGTCTCGGTCAGCGGGTACACCCGGGAGAGAGTCGGATGGATCAGGCCCTTGGCGATCAGCCGGTTGGCCTCCCACGCCTCGCGGTAGTTCGCGAAATGCGACCCGATCACGCGCTTGAGGTTCATCCACAGGTAGCGGTTGTCGTAGGAGTGCATGAAGCCGCTGGTGGAGGCGCAGGTCACGATCGTCCCGCCGCGCCGGGCGACGTAGACGGAGGCGCCGAAGGTCTCCCGCCCGGGATGCTCGAAGACGATGTCGGGGTCCTCACCGCCGGTGAGCTCCCGGATCTTCCGGCCGAACCGCTGCCATTCCTTCGGGTCCTGGTTGTGCTCGTCCTTCCAGAACCGGTAGTCCTCCTCGGTCCGGTCGATCACCAGCTCGGCGCCCATCCGGCGGACGATCTCCGCCTTCCGGGCGGAGGAGACGACGCAGACCGGGATCGCGCCACCGTTGAGTGCCATCTGCGTCGCGTAGGAGCCGAGCCCGCCGCTGGCACCCCAGATCAGCACCACGTCGCCCTGCTTCATGTTCGCGCCGTTGCGCGACACCAGCTGGCGGTAGGCGGTGGAGTTCACCAGCCCGGGGGCGGCGGCCTCCTCCCAGCTCAGATGCGCGGGTTTCGGCATGAGCTGGTTCGCCTTGACCAGGGCGAGCTCGGCCAGCCCCCCGAAGTTGGTCTCGAAGCCCCAGATGCGCTGCTCCGGGTCGAGCATCGTGTCGTCGTGGCCCTCGGGGCGCTCCAGCTCGACCGACAGGCAGTGGGCCACGACCTCGTCGCCGGGCGCCCAGGCGTGCACTCCGGGCCCGGCGCGCAGGACGACCCCGGCGAGGTCGGAGCCGACCACGTGGTACGGCAGGTCGTGGCGCTTGCCGAGCGGGGAGATCCGGCCGTAGCGCTCCAGGAAGCCGAACGTCGAGAGCGGCTCGAAGATCGACGTCCACACGGTGTTGTAGTTGATCGCGGATGCCATGACCGCGACCAGCGCCTCGCCCGGGCCGAGCTCGGGGGTGGCGACCTCCTCGACGTGCAGGGAACGTCGAGGGTCCTTCTCCTGGGAGGCGAGTCCGGCGAAGATGTTGACGTCCGCCTTGCGAACCACCGCAGCCCGGTACCGCTCGGGCACGCGAAGGTCCGCGAACTCCTTCCGGGGGGTGTCACCGGCAAGAATCGCCTCAGCAATTTCCTTCACGATCGACCTCCCATGCGTCATGTGTGACGTGGGCCAAGATGCTACCGGCGGGTATGCCCAGTAGTCGTCCAGTAGGGGGTGTACTTAGGGGCCGGAAGCGATACAACCTGAGGTGAGAGCAACCATTGGGGGTGGGAGCGCGTCTGATCCGGTGTGACCGCGCCCATGACAGTCGTGGAGGGGTGGCGGCCCGTGCCTGCGCGGAGCGACGCCGCCCGTAGCGAGGTCGCGCGGGACGCCGACGCCGCCCTCACCGTTTTGTACTCGGAACATTACCGGTCGCTTGTCCGTCTCGCCGCTCTCCTGCTTGACGATCTCGGCCTGTGCGAGGAGATCGTCCAGGACGCCTACATCCGTGTGCACGCGGCCTGGGGCCGCCTGCAGGACCGCGAGAAGGCACTCGCCTACCTGCGGCAGACCGTCGTCAACCTGGCACGTTCGACGCTGCGGCGCCGGCTCGTGGCCCTCAAGCACGCGCCCAAGCCGATGCCGCACGCGGCCAGCGCGGAGGAGGGGGCCTACGCCCTGGTCGAACGGGCCGCCGTCGTGCAGGCCCTGCGCGAGCTGCCGCGCCGCCAGCGGGAGGCCGTGGTCCTGCGCTACTACGCCGATCTTTCCGAGGCGGACACCGCGGCGGTCATGCGCTGCAGTGTCGGATCGGTGAAGGCGTACACGTCCCGCGGGCTCGCCGCACTGGGCAGCAAGCTGGAGGGCCTGCGGTGACCGGGCTCGAAGCCGACGAGCTACGCCGGCGTCTCGCCGAGGCGGTCGAACCGCTCCAGGCGTCGCCGGACGCGTACGCGCGCATCCGCGCCAGGGTGCTCCGCCGGCGCCGGATGCGGGTGCCGGCCGCCGCCTTCGGCGGGCTGGCGCTGGCGGGTGTGATCACTATCGCCTACGTGGTGAGTGAGCCCCGTGACTCCACCACCCTGGTCGAACCGGCCACGCCGCCGCTGGCGCAGACGGCCGGCGCGACAGCCGCGCGGGTCCCGACCTCGTCGGCCGCCCATGGCGGCGGCGTGGGCGGCCCGGTCCGCGGGACCATCACCGCGCAGCCCTCGTCGCTGTCCACCTCGCCGGTCACGGAGACCAGCCCGCTGCCGTCCCCGAGCGCGACGGCCGGGCGGCCCAGCGTCTCGCCCAGCAACGTCAACTCTCCGCCCCTGCCGCAGCCGGTGTCCCGGCCGGCGAAAAAGGGCGACGTCGACGGTGACGGCACGGACGACACGACGCAGCTGTCCGGCAACACCCTCGTGGTCACGCTCAGCCGGTTCGGGCCGGCCACGCTGGCGCTGTCGGAGGTGGTGTCGCCACTGACCATCTCGATCGTCGACATCGACGCCGACGGCTACGGCGAGCTGATCGTCCAGACCGGGGGCAACGCCGCCGACACCAGGACGTTCGGCGTGATCAAAATGATCGCGGCCAGGCAGCTGCGGCAGCTGAGCGGGCCGCCGCTGCCGCTGCCGGCCGGTCTTGCGGGCGCCCACGGCGACGGCTTCACCTGCGACGGCCCGACGCCCGGGACGGTGGTCGTCGCCGCCGGCAACGCCACCGGCGGCGCCGCCGGTGACCGGACGTACTCGGTGACGTACACGACCTGGCGGCTGACCGGCGAGAGCTTCCAGACGGTCGGCGCGCCCACATCCGCGACGGTGGACCTGAACACGACCGCGTCACCCTTCACCGCCGGCTGCGGCATCAGCTAGCCCCAGATTTTCGCCCTGCG
>NZ_CEVIVC010000030.1:24490-40438 GCF_982290645.1 Protofrankia sp. CiP1_Cm_nod4 | reverse complement strand
TGTAAGGATCTTGAGGTGTGTTCGCCCTGCGAAAATCTGGGGATGGCGAAGATTGTCTGATGGCGATCTGGAAAGGTGGAGATCCTGAAGGCGGGGAGCCCGCGGTGTGATGGCCGCGGGAAAGAGTCACGGGAAAGACAGGAAAGAGCCGCGGGAAAGAAAAGCGTGGTGGTGGGATGAAAAAGGATGTGAATCCGGCGCTGTCCCGAACAGCGGCGGATTCACATCCTTCAGGTGTTTATGGGGAGGGGGGGTCGCCCCGCGACGGTTCGTCGGCGATGGTTCCTGGATCATTCGGTTGTCGTTTTCGGGATTTTTGGTCAGCTGATGACGGCCGGCACCGGTGATGGCCGACGATGGGGGCCGTGGCGCTGGCTGGCGGGAGGCTGCCGGGGGTGGCAGATCAGTGTTTGGCGGCCTGCACCAGCTCGGTCAGGACGCCGCCGGTGTCCTTCGGGTGCAGGAAGGCGATGCTCGCGCCCATGGAGCCGTGCCGGGGCCGTTTGTCGACCAGCCGGACCCCGGTGGCGCTGATCGAGGCCAGTGCGTTCTCCACGTCCTCGACGCCGTAGCCGATGTGATGAACTCCCTCGCCGTTGCGGGCGAGGAACTTGCCGACCGGCGAGTCCGCCCGGGTCGGCTCCAGCAGCTGCACATAGGAGCCGCCCGCGGGGCCGTCGGCGACGGACAGCATGGCTTCGTGGACCCCCTGCTCCTCGTTGACCTCCTGGGACGCTACCGTGAGGCCGAACGTCGTCTCGTACCAGGAGATGGACTTCTCCAGGTCGCGGACGGCGATGCCGACGTGGTCGATTCTGGTGAACATCGCGGTCTGTGCCCCTCTTCCGTGGTCGTCGTGGTCGTCGTGGCCGTCGCAATTGTCATGATCATTATGATTACCGTGATCGTCGCGGTGATGCGGATGAAGGAGGCGCGGGAAGTGCGGGCGGCTCGCCGTCCCGCCGTCCCGTCCTCACCGGGATCGTTCCGGGATGCTGCCACACCTGACCGCGAGCGGCGCGGATACGCGGGTCGCCCCTGCTCGCCCGGCATGTTGGTCATGATCACGTTATGGTTACCGAAGACGCTGTCGTACCTGCGGGAGGCCCACTCATGCCTGGTTCCGTCATCGTGGCCGGCGCCCGGACGCCGATCGGCAAACTGTCCGGTTCGCTGAAGAGCTTCTCCGCCGTCGAGCTGGGCGGGTTCGCGATCAGGGCCGCGCTGTCACGGGCCGGGATCAGCGGTGACCAGGTCGATTACGTGATCATCGGGCATGTGATCCAGGCGGGCCAGGGCCAGATCACCGCCCGGCAGGCGGCGGCCAGGGGCGGCATCCCGCTGAGCGTTCCCGCGCTCACCGTGAACAAGGTCTGCCTCTCCGGGCTGGACGCGATCGCGCTGGCCGACACCTACATCGCCAGCGGCGAGTTCGACATCGTCGTCGCCGGTGGGATGGAGTCGATGACACACGGCCCGCACCTGTTGCGGTCCCTGCGCGCGGGCGTCCGCTACGGCAACGCCGAACTTGTGGACGCGACCGCGTACGACGCCCTGACCTGCGCGTTCGACCAGGTGGCGATGGGGGATGGCACCGAGCGGGGCAACGCGACGCGGGGTATCGGCCGGGCCGAGCAGGACGAGTTCGCCGCCCGGTCGCACCAGCGGGCCGCCGCCGCGATCAAGAACGGCCTGTTCGACGAGGAGATCGTCCCGATCGAGGTGCCGCAGCGCCGCGGCGACCCGATACTGATCAGCCAAGACGAGGGCGTCCGCGGTGAGACCACCGCGGGCTCGCTGGCGAAGCTGCGCCCCGCCTTCGCCGCCGACGGCACGATCACGGCCGGTTCGGCGTCGCAGATCTCCGACGGCGCCGCGGCCGTCGTGGTCGCCAGCCGGGCCAAGGCGGCCGAGCTCGGCCTGCCCGTGCTCGCCGAGGTCGGCCATCACGGTTTCGTCGCCGGCCCGGACCCGTCCCTGCACTCCCAGCCGTCGAACGCGATCCTGGCGGCGCTGCGCAAGGAGGGGCTGACCCCGGCGGACGTGGACCTCTACGAGATCAACGAGGCGTTCGCCGCGGTGGGCATCCAGTCCATGCGCGACCTCGGTATCGGCCCGGACGTCACCAACGTCAACGGGGGCGCGATAGCGCTCGGGCACCCGGTCGGCATGTCCGGTACCCGCATCGCCCTCACGCTCGCCCACGAGCTGCGCCGCCGGGGCGGCGGTACCGGTGCCGCCGGCCTGTGCGGCGGCGGTGGCCAGGGCGACGCGCTCGTGCTGCGCGTCCCGGCGTGAGCTCGGCCCCGGTGGTCCTCCCGGCACCCGGGCCGGCTCTCGCGCGCTCCGCGGCCCCGGCCGACCTGGTGGACGCCGCCGTCGCCGGCTCCCCGCGGGCGCTCGCCCGGCTGATCTCCCTGGTGGAGGACGCCTCCCCGCAGCTGCGGGAGATCATGGCCCTGCTGGCGCCACGCACCGGCCGGGCGCAGGTGATCGGCCTCACCGGTTCCCCCGGGGTGGGCAAGTCGACCTCGACGTCCGCTCTCGTCGGCGCGTTCCGCGCCCGTGGCCTGCGGGTCGGTGTCCTGGCCATCGACCCGTCGTCCCCGTTCAGCGGCGGCGCGCTGCTCGGGGACCGGGTGCGCATGCAGCAGCACGCCACCGACCCCGGCGTCTACATCCGCTCGCTGGCCTCCCGCGGGCATCTCGGCGGGCTGTCCTGGGCGACCCCACAGGCACTGCGCGTGCTGGACGCGGCCGGCTTCGACGTGGTGCTCGTCGAGACGGTGGGGGTGGGCCAGGCCGAGGTCGACATCGCCTCGCTGGCCGACACCACGCTGGTGCTGCTGGCGCCGGGGATGGGCGACGGCGTCCAGGCGGCCAAGGCCGGCATCCTGGAGATCGCCGACGTGTTCGTGGTCAACAAGGCCGACCGGGACGGCGCGGAGCACACCTACCGGGAGCTCAAGCACATGATCGCCCTGACCGGGCCGGCCGGCGGCCAGCGGTGGCAGCCGCCGGTGGTCAAGACCGTCGCGTCCCGTTCGGAGGGCGTCGACGAGATCGTGGACGCGATCGTCGATCACCGTGCGTGGATGGTCGAGCGGGGCGTGCTGGACGCCCGCCGGCGCCGGCGGGCCGCCGACGAGATCGAACAGATCGCGCTCACCGAGCTGCGGGCCCGCATGGGCGGCCTGCGGGACGCCACCCTGCTGGACGCGCTCGCGGGCGAGGTCGTCGCGGGCGCGCTCGACCCCTACACGGCCGCCGAGCGCGTGATCGCCAGCATGACCGCCAGCGCGACCGGCGGTGGGACGATCATCGGGTGATCCGGCCGGTTCCCGCCGGCCGGCCGGGGCGCCGGGCCGGCGCTACTGGTGCGCGTGGCGCGCGTGGTGCGCGGCCTGCTGCCGCTCGCCGCGGCGCACTGCCAGATGGCCGGCCGCCGCGATCACCGCGTTGACGTCGAGGGGCGCTCCGGCGACATCCACCGCGCCCGCCTGCCGCAGCCTGGTCAGGTCCCGCGGGTCGTCGTCCGTGGTGAGGACGACAGCGGGGATCTGCCCGGCGGTGGCGTCCGCCGCGAGCGCCCGCAGCAGTTCCTCGACCGGGGCGTCGGGCAGGATCCGGTCCAGCAGCACCAGCGCCGGCCGGGCACGCCGTACGGCGTCCAGCGCGAGGGCGGCGCGCGGGACGCAGACCGTGTCCGCTCCCAGCGAGCTGCGCAGCACATGGGTGACCATCGCCCGGGTCGCCGGATCACCGCTGACGTGCACGACCCGCAGGCGGTTGTCGACCGTCCCCGTCGCTGGCCCTGGCCCTGGCCAGGGTCCTGGCCTCGCTCCTGCCGGCCGGCCCGTGACGGCCGGCGGCGGCCCGAACCCGTCATCGTCGTCCGGGTCGTCGTAGGCGTCGTAGGCGTCGTCGAAACGGACGTCGATGGTGTCCAGGACCACGGCGAACACGCTGCCCACCCGGTAGCGGCTGGCCGCCGTCAGAACGCCGCCCATGGCCGTGACCAGGGCGTGGGACAGCGCCAGCCCCAGCCCACTACCCTCGACGCCGCTCCGTTCGGCTCCGAGCCGTTCAAACGGCCGGAACAGCCTGCTCATGGCCTCGGGGGGCAGGCCGTTGCCGTCGTCCTCGACCTCGATCCGCACCCGGGCCCCGGTGACGGGCACGATCCCGACGCGGACGGTGCCGCCCTCCCGCCCGTACTTCAGGGCGTTGCCGACCAGGTTGAGCAGGACCTGCCACAGCCGCCGCCGGTCGGCGTCGGCGACCAGCGGCTCGGCCGGTGAGATGACCCGCCGGATCCCGCGCTGCGCGGCCAGCGGCTCGACCAGCTCGACGACACCCTGGACGATCTCCAGGACGTTGACGGGCCCCTTGTTGATGTCCCCGCGGCCGGCCCGCAGCCGGGCGAGGTCGAGCACGTCGTCGATGAGGGCCTGCATGTGCCGGCCACCGGTGATGATCCGTTCGATGTCGTCGTGCAGCTCCGGGGCCAGCGGCTCGAGCTCCAGCAGCTGGGCGAAGCCGAGGACCGCGTTGAGGGGGGTGCGCAGCTCGTGGCCGAGCCGGGCGATGAACTCGTCCTTCGCGCGGGACTCCCGTTCGGCCGCCTCCCGGGCCCGGATGTCCTCGGTGTCCTGGGCGGCGATCACGAAGCCGCCGTCGGGGTCGGCCCGCACCGACACCAGATAGGGCGCCGGGTTGCCCGCGGCGTCGACGAGGTCGACGGTTCCGCGCCACTGGCCGGTACGGCCGAGCGTCCGGGGCACGACATCGCGCAGCCGGACCCGCGAGGACGGCTCCACCACGTCGACCAGGTCCCGCAGATGGGTCGTCCCGGCCAGCCGTTCACCGAGAAAGGTCCTCGCGGCCGCGCCCGCGTCGAGCACGCGGCCGTCCGCGCCGACGAGTACGACCAGGCTTGTCAGCGCGTCGAGGAGGGTCCGTGGAACCACCTAGGCCTCGTCGTCCCGTGCCTTGTCATCCCGGTCATCGCGCATCGTCCACTCCACGGCGGGCAATAGTAGGGCGTGCCGTCGAAGAGCGTTGTCCCGGGTTTGGTCGAGTGTCCGTTTATGCCGTCCCAGGGATGGAACCTGCACAGAAGGTAGCATCCGGCGGCTGGTCGTCGCCAATGCTGGCACACTCACCAATCCCGGCAGGCTCACCGATACCGGCACGAAGGCGGTGGCAGCCATGGTAGATCTTGAACCATGCTCGTAGCGTTCAGCGTGACCCCGATCGGCACCGGCGAGGACGTCGGCGACCTGGTCGCCGAGGCGGTGCGGGTGGTCCGCGCCAGCGGCCTGCCCAACGAGACATCGGCGATGTTCACGACGGTCGAGGGGGAGTGGGACGAGGTCATCGACGTCGTGCGCCGGGCGGTCGAGGCCGTGGCCGCGCGGTCCGGACGGGTGAGCCTGGTACTCAAGGCCGACATCCGCCAGGGGGCCACCGACGCGATACACACCAAGGTCGCCTCGATCGAGCGGCGCCTGGCCCAGGAGTGACCCGGCGGCGTTCTGTCGCCCGGCCACGGGGCCGGGCGGGCCGGGCGGGCCGGCCAGGCTGGGCGGGTTGGGCTGATTCGTCGGGTCTGCGTGCCCTCCGAGCCGGCCGGATACGCGGTGCCGGCCGGCTGCTGGCACCCGGTCCGCCGAGGCGGTGTCCGGTTTCGCTGCCCGGATGCAACGATGGAGTCATGCCACGGAGGTCACCCATGTCGTCCGGGCCCCGGTCGTCAGGACCAGGGCCCGCCAGGTCGCGAAACGCCTCGCCCTCAGATCCACGGCTTTCCGGCGAACTCGCCGGCCTCCGCTTCGCCGGCGCGGTCCCGCTCGACCCCAAGCCCGCGCCCGCCCGGCCGGCGGCCACCGCCGCGGGTGCAGCCCGAGCCGCCCAGGCGGGCCCGGGCGCGCCGGCGCAGCCCGTCGTCGTGGACGTCAGCGAGGCCACGTTCGCCACGGAGGTCCTGCAACGGTCCATGCAGGTCCCGGTGGTGGTCGACTTCTGGGCCGGCTGGTGCGGCCCGTGTAAGCAGCTCAGCCCCATCCTCGAGCGGCTGGCGGAAGCCGACGGCGGCCGCTGGGTCCTCGCCAAGATCGATGTGGACGCGAACCCGCAGCTCGCCCAGGCCGCGGCCGTCCAGGGCATTCCCGCGGTCAAGGCGATCGTCGGCGGGCGGATCATCGGTGAGTTCACCGGCGCCCTGCCCGAACGCGAGGTGCGGGCCTGGCTCGACCAGCTGCTCGCGCTCGTCGACGAGGCCACCGGCGGCCTGCCCGGCGGGCCGGACGAGGCCCCCGCCGACCCGCACCACGCCGCCGCGCAGGAGGCGCTCGCCCGCGGTGACCTCGAGGCCGCCGCGGCGGCCTACCGGGCCGGGCTCACCGAAGCCCCCGGTGACCAGGACGCGGCGCTGGGGCTCGCCCGTGTCGAGCTCTTCCAGCGGGTGGCCACGATCGACGCGGCCGCGTTGCGTGCCCGGTTGTCGGCCGACCCCGACGACGTCGAGGCGGCCATCATGCTGGCCGACGTCCTGGTCGCCCGGGGCGAGGTCGAGACGGGCCTGACCCGGCTGGTCGGCGTCGTCCGGCGGACCACCGGTGACGAGCGGGAGCGTGTCCGGGCCCACCTGGTCGGCCTGTTCCAGGCGTTGGGGGACGCCGAGCCGGCGGTCGCCCCGGCCCGCCGCGCCCTCGCCGCCGCCCTGTTCTGAAAACGTCCCGGCATGCCGGGCGTTTTCCCGGCCGGCCGGGCGCACCGTGCCGGCCCGACGAGCCCCGCCGGGCCGGCACGGGCCGGCCGGTTCCCGGCTGGTCAGTTCTGGACGGAGCCCTCGTAGCACAGCCACAGGGTGCTCAGGGCGGGCAGGGTGAGTGTCGCCGACGCCGGCTGGTTGTGGCGGGTGGTGTCCACGGCGAGCACGGAGCCCAGGTTCCCCAGCCCGCTGCCGGCGTACTCGGTGGCGTCGGTGTTGATGAGCTCACGCCAGCGGCCGGCGAACGGCAGCCCGAGCTGGTAGCCGGTGTGCGGGACGCCGGAGAAGTTGGTGACGCAGGCGAGCACCCGCCCGCCCGCCGGGCCGCCGGCCGGAGCGCCGCCGGCCCGGCCACCGCCGGCCGGAGCGCCGCCGGCCCAGCGCAGGAACGAGAACACGTTGTTCTCGGCGTCGTTCGCGTCGATCCAGGAGAACCCCTCCGGGGAGGTGTCCCGTTCCCACAGGGCGGGGGCGGCCCGGTAGGCCCCGTTGAGGTCCTTCAGCAGCGTGGCCACGCCCCGGTGGCCCGGGTCGTCCAGGTGCCACCAGTCCAGCGAGCGGGCCTCGGACCACTCGGCCTCCTGGGCGAACTCCCCGCCCATGAACAGCAGCTGCTTGCCCGGGTGCGCCCACATGTAGCCGTAGAGCGCGCGCAGGTTGGCCAGCTGCTGCCGGCGGTCACCGGGCATCTTGCGCAGCAGCGAGCCCTTCCCGTGCACCACCTCGTCGTGGCTGAGCGGGAGGACGAAGTTCTCCGAGTACGCGTACATCATGGAGAAGGTCATCTGGTGGTGGTGGTACACGCGGAACACCGGCGCCCGGGAGAGGTAGTCGAGCGTGTCGTGCATCCAGCCCATGTTCCACTTGAAGCCGAAGCCCAGGCCGCCCAGGTGCGTCGGGCGGGTCACCCCCGGCCAGGCCGTCGACTCCTCGGCGATCATCAGTACGCCCGGGACGCGCCGGTAGACCGTGGCGTTGGTCTCCTGCAGGAACGACACCGCGTCCAGGTTCTCCCGGCCGCCGTGGACGTTGGGGACCCACTCGCCCTCGGCCCTGGAGTAGTCCAGGTAGAGCATGGAGGCGACGGCGTCCACCCGCAGCCCGTCGACGTGGAACTCCTCGAACCAGTACACCGCGTTCGCGACCAGGAAGTTGCGCACCTCGGGACGCCCGAAGTCGAACACGTACGTCCCCCAGTCGGGCTGCTCGCCGCGGCGGGGGTCGGGGTGCTCGTAGAGCGGGGTGCCGTCGAAGCGGCCCAGCGCCCAGACGTCCCGGGGGAAGTGCGCCGGCACCCAGTCGACGATCACACCGATGCCGGCCTGGTGGAGCTGGTCGACGAGGTAGCGGAAGCCGTCGGGGTCGCCGAAGCGTGACGTCGGCGCGTAGTAGGCCGACACCTGGTAGCCCCAGGAGCCACCGAAGGGATGCTCGGCCACGGGCAGCAGCTCGACGTGGGTGAAGCCCATCTCCCGCACGTGGGCGACGAGCTCGGTGGCGAGCTGCCGGTACGACAGCCCGCGGCGCCAGGAGCCCAGGTGCACCTCGTAGACCGAGACCGGCCTGGTGTGCCACGCGGTGCGCCTGCGCCGCGCCAGCCATGCCTCGTCGTTCCAGGTGTAGCCGGACTCGAAGACGACGCTCGCCGTGGCCGGCGGGTTCTCGGTGTGCAGCGCGAGCGGGTCGGCCTTCTGCCGCCAGACGCCGTCGAAGCCGAGGATCTCGTACTTGTACCGGCAGCCGGCGCCGATGCCGGGCACGAACAGCTCCCAGACGCCGGTCGAGCCCAGGGAGCGCATCGGGTAGGCCCGGCCGTCCCAGAAGTCGAAGTCGCCGACCACCCGCACACCGCGGGCGTTCGGCGCCCACACGGCGAAACCGACCCCGCTGACCTCGGTTGTGCCGGTGCTGTCCGGGTAGCGGCGCACCCGCGCGCCGAGCGCCTTCCACAGCTGTTCGTGGCGGCCCTCGCCGATGAGGTGCAGATCCATCTCCCCGAGGGTGGGCAGGTGGCGGTAGGGGTCGTCGACGACGTGCGTGGCGTCGCAGTACCGGACCTCCAGCCGGTAGCCGGAGACGGCGCTGGTCGGCAGCGCCACGGCGAACACCCCGGCCGTGTGCAGCCGGGTGCATGCGAACCGCTCCTCTTCGGTGATGACGACCACGCTCACCGCGTCCGGCCGCAGGGCCCGCACGATCGTCCACTCCCCGTGGGGATGGGCACCGAGGATGTGGTGCGGGTCGTGGTGCGAGCCGTTCACCAGCCGTTCGAGCTCGGCGGCGGCGACGAGCAGGGGCGGGGGAGGCGACGTCGGGGTGTCCTGGCCGCCGGCGCCCCGCTTCGTCCCGCTCCGCTGCGCCGTGTCCCCCTCCGCTGCGCCGTGCTCCGCTCCGCTGTGCTCCGCGCTGCCGTGCTGGACCGCGGTGTGCTCGCCGCGGCCGGGCCCGCCGTCCCGGTACGCCGCTTCGGGATAGCCGCCGTCTTCGGGATACCCGGTGCCGTAGCCGGTGTCGCCGTGGCCGCTGCCCCGGCGGCCGGTGCCGCCGTGCCCGGCCATGGCCATGGCCGGCAGCGGGGAACGGGCGAGCCCGGAGCTGACGTCGCTCGGAAGACCGCTGGCGTCGCGGCGGCAACCGCCCGGGTGCCCCTCGTCGGCTCCACCTGCCGCGCTGTCAGGACCGATCATGGACAACACGCCATCCTTAGAACGTAGTCATCCGTCCGTGGAGGTCAGCCGTTCGACCGAACCGAGCGGGATCGGCAGCCACGATGGGCGGTGACGGGCCTCGTAGACGACTTCGTACACAGCCTTGTCGAGCTCGAACGCTCGCAACAGGGCAGCTTCCTCGCGTGGGTCGTGCCCGCGGACGCCGGCGTACCCGGTGCAGAAGGCGTCACGGTTGCGAGCCGCCCATTCCTGCGCGCGATATCTGAGTCCGGACTCGTCCTCCCGTTCCACCAACAGCGACCGTTCCAACAACAACGACTGGGCCGCGTAGTCGAATGATCGGAGCATGCCGGCGACATCACGATGGACGGACTGCAGCGCTGTGCGTTCTGCCAGCGGACGTGCCGGTTCACCCTCGAAGTCGAAGAGTACCCACCCCGAGTCCACCCGTAGCACCTGCCCCAGATGGTAGTCGCCGTGTACCCGCTGCAGGGCGACCGGTGACGTCTGGCGGGCGAGTGCGTCGTAGGCGGCGCGCAGCCCCGGCTCGAAGGCCCGCAGCCGCTCGACGGCCCTGATCGCGGCGTCCAGCCGCCCGTGCATCCCGGTGGCCTGCGCCTGCAGGGTCCCGGCGTCGCCGACAGCCGTGGGGAGCGTCTCGGCGATGATGCGGTGCACGTCCGCGGTGGCCGCGCCCAGCCGCTCGGACTCGGCCGCGAAGTCGCCGCCGACCTCGTCGGCGTGCAGGTCCGCCTCCGCGTAGAGGTCCCGGACGCTGGCGAGGGCGAGCCGCCAGCCCTCGGTGCCGCTGCGGAGGAACTCCTGCATGAACGCGAACGTGGCGCGCTGGCCGTCGAGAACACCGTCCAGCCAGGCCAGCGGCCGGGCCACGCTGGGGCTGCCCGCGTCGGCGAGCGCGCGGGTCATCTCCAGGTCCGGGTTCGTCCCTGGCCACAGCCGCCGGAAGACCTTCAGGATGTAGGCGTCGCCGTACACGACCGAGGTGTTGGACTGCTCCGCGCCGATCACGTGGGCGGGGAAGAGCTCGAGCTCCTCCAGCGTGTGCGGCACGAGCCCGTCGCGGGCCGTCCGGTCGCGGACGAACGCCAGCAGGGCGGCGCTGCCCTCCGGATCGTGCAGCCCGTCGTAGACCAGCCCGTCGGCGCACTTGCCGACGAAGAAGCCCTCGTGCCCGTAGGGCGCGTCCGGCCGCACCACCAGCGGTACCTGGTAGTGGTCGGCCGGACCACCATCGGTATAGCGGACCTCGACGACGAAGTGGCGCAGCAGGTCGGACAGGCGCACGTCGCGGACGACACGCAGGCCGGCCCAGGGCCGGCCCTTGCCGGCGAACCAGCGCTGCCGCGGCAGCCAGGGGGGCAGGAGGGCGACCAGATCAGAGTTGCCGCCCACCATCGTCGACCTCCTCGCGCCGTCACCACCTGGCGACCATCCTCGTGACGTGTACGCCCATCGTGACGTGTACGCCCTACCCTGCCGTATGTCTGGCCGGCCGGTACGTCCCGGCCCGTCAGGAGCCCAGTTCCCCCGCCCGGGTGAGCGCGAACCAGTAGTGCCCGTGCCCGGCCAGGGTCAACAGGTACGGCAGTTCCCCGATCGGCGGGAAGCGCACCCCGCCGAGCAGTTCGACCGGCACCATTCCGGTGAACCTGCGGAGATCGAGCTCCACCGGCTGGGCGAAACGTGACAGGTTGGCCACGCAGAGCACTCGGTCGTCGCCGAACTCCCGGACAAAGGCGAAAACAGACGGATTGGACGCCGGGAACTCCTCGAAACTGCCGAGGCCGAAGACCGGGTGCCGCTTGCGCACCTCGATCATCCGCCGGGTCCAGGACAGGAAGGACGTCGGCATCCGCTGCTCGGCCTCGACGTTGAGCGCCTGGTATCCGTACACCGGATCCATGATGGGCGGCAGGTAGAGCCGGGCCGGGTCGCTGGTGGAGAAACCGGCGTTGCGGTCCGGGGACCACTGCATCGGCGTCCGCACACCGTCCCGGTCGCCCAGGTAGATGTTGTCACCCATGCCGATCTCGTCGCCGTAGTAGATCACCGGTGAACCGGGCAGCGAGAGCAGCAGCGCGGTGAAGAGCTCCATCTGGTCGCGGCTGTTCTCCAGCAGCGGGGCGAGCCGGCGGCGTATCCCGATGTTCGCCTTCATACGCGGGTCCTTCGCGTACTCGGCGTACATGTAGTCGCGTTCCTCGTCGGTGACCATTTCCAGGGTCAGCTCGTCGTGGTTGCGCAGGAAGATGCCCCACTGGCAGTTCGGCGGGATCGCCGGTGTCTGCGCCAGGATCTCCGAGATGGGGTAGCGGGACTCCCGGCGGACCGCCATGAAGATCCGCGGCATCAGCGGGAAATGGAACGCCATGTGGCACTCGTCGTCGTCGCCGAAATACTGGACGACGTCGGACGGCCACTGGTTCGCCTCGGCCAGCAGCACCCGGTCGGCGTATTTGGCGTCGATCTCCTTGCGGAGCCGCCGCATGTACTCGTGGGTCTCCGGCAGGTTCTCGCCGTTGGTTTCCTCCCGTACGTAGAGGTACGGGACGGCGTCCAGCCGGAATCCGTCGATGCCGAGGTCCAGCCAGAAGCGCAGCACCTCGAGCATGGCCTCCTGGACGTCCGGGTTGTCATAGTTGAGGTCGGGCTGGTGGGAGAAGAAACGGTGCCAGTAGTACTGGCCGCGCACCGGGTCCCAGGTCCAGTTCGACTTCTCCGTGTCGACGAAGATGATCCGGGCGTCGAGGAACTTCTGGTCCGTGTCCGACCACACGTAGAAGTCGCCGTACGGGCCGTCCGGGTCGCTGCGGGAGGCCAGGAACCACGGGTGCTGGTCGGAGGTGTGGTTCATGACCAGGTCCGCGATGATCCGGATGCCCCGGCGGTGGGCCTCGTCCACCAGGTTGACGAAGTCCCCGAGGTCGCCGAACTCGGGCAGGATCCGGAAGTAGTCGGAGATGTCGTAGCCACCGTCCCGCAGCGGTGACTCGTAGATCGGCAGCAGCCACAGGCAGTCGACCCCGAGCCAGCTCAGGTAGTCGAGCTTGCTGGTGACCCCGCGCAGGTCGCCCGTGCCGTCACCGTTGGAGTCGGCGAAGCCCCGGATGAGGACCTCGTAGAAGACCGCCCGCTTGAACCACAGCGGGTCGCGGGATGGTTCGTCGGCCGGGGGCGGGACGGCACCCCCGGCCGACGTCCCGCCCCCGGCCTCTCCGGTGCCCTCGGTGCCCTCGGTGCCCTCGGTGTCCTCGGTGCTCCTGGCGCTCATGCCCGGCGCCGGACGTCGAGGATGTGGGCTGGTTCCGTCGCCGGGTCCAGCCGGACGTAATTCTCTTGCCCCCACGTGTAGTCAGCCCCGCTGATCTCGTCGTGAACATGGAAGGTCTCCCGCCACTCGAGGCCGAGGGCGGGCATGTCGAGACGGACGGTCGTCTCCCGGGCGTTGCGCGGATCCAGGTTGACGACGACCAGGACGCAGTCGTCGCCCGCCGCCCCCCCGGAGCGCTTGGAGAAGACGAGGAAATCGTCGCCATCGGCATGGTGGAAACGAAGGTTACGCAGCCAGTGCAGCGCCGGATGCTCCCTGCGTATCCGGTTCAGCCTGGCAAGATATGGTGCGAGTGAGCGTCCGTCCTGTTCGGCACCGGCCCAGTCCCGCGGCCGGTACTGGTATTTCTCGGAGTCCAGGTACTCCTCGCCGCCGGCCCGTACGGGAGCGTTCTCGAACAGCTCGTAGCCCGCGTAGACCCCCCACGACGGCGACATCATCGACGCCAGTACCGCGCGGATCCTGAATGCCGCCTCACCGCCCTCCTGCAGGTAGCCGGGCAGAATGTCGGGAGTGTTGACGAAGAAGTTCGGACGCATGTAGTGCGCGGTCTCCAGCAGCTCCCGGCCGTATGTCTCCAGCTCCGACCTCGTGTTGCGCCAGGTGAAGTAGGTGTACGACTGGGTGAAACCGACCCGCGCCAGCGCCCGCATCATGGACGGCCGGGTGAACGCCTCGGAGAGGAAGAGCACGTCCGGCTCGACCGACTTCACCTCGGCGATGAGCCACTCCCAGAACTGGACCGGCTTGGTGTGCGGATTGTCGACCCGGAATATCCGCACCCCGTGCGAGGTCCAGTACCGGACCACCCGCAGCACCTCGTGGTAGAGCCCGACCGGGTCGTTGTCGAAGTTGAGCGGGTAGATGTCCTGGTACTTCTTCGGCGGGTTCTCCGCGTACGCGATGGAGCCGTCGCTGCGCACGGTGAACCACTCCGGGTGCACCTTGGCCCACGGGTGGTCGGGCGCGCACTGCAGGGCCAGGTCGAGGGCGATCTCCATGCCCAGGGCGCGGGCCCTGGCGACGAAGTCGTCGAAGTCGTCGATCGTCCCCAGGCCCGGGTGGACGGCGTCGTGGCCACCGGCGTCACTGCCGATCGCCCACGGCGAGCCCGGGTCGTCAGGGCCCACGACCAGGGTGTTGTTCGGGCCCTTGCGGTTGACCTCGCCGATGGGGTGGATCGGCGGCAGGTAGACCACGTCGAAACCCATCGCGGCGACGGCGGGCAGCCGCTCGGCGGCCGTCGCGAACGTTCCGGAACGCGGCGGGTCCAGGCTCGCACCCTCGGAACGGGGAAAGAACTCGTACCAGCTGCCGAACAGGGCCCGGGGCCGGTCCACCCAGATCCGGTACAGGGGCGAGCGGGTGATGAGCTCCCGCAGCGGGCACCGGGTGAGCAGGTCGACCAGCGCCGGGTCGCACGCCGGCGCGATCCGCCCGTGCGGATCCGTCAGCGTGTCGTCGCGCAGGACGTCGACGGCGTGCCGGACCGCCGCCCGCCGGCTTTCGGGAATCCCGGGCAGGGCGCGCAGCAGGAGCCGGGCGCCGTCCTCGAAGTCCACCGACAGCTCGTCCGTGCTCTGGCCGGCGGCTGTCTTGACCTCGACAGCGTGCCGCCAGGTGGCCACCGGATCGGCCCAGGCCTCGATGCGGAAGCCCCACAGGCCCTCCGAGTCGACCCGGACCTCGGCTTCGTAACGATCAGTGCCCGCTGTGGCCTGCCGCATCCGGGTGAACGGGTTCCCGCGGCCGTCCGGGCCTGACAGCGCCACGTTGGCGCCGATCAGGTCGTGTCCGTCGCGGAACATCGTCGCGGCGACGGTGAGGGTCTCACCCTCGACGGCCCGCGACGGCCACTGCCCACAGGAGACGGCGGGGCTGACGTCAGAGATGACAACCCGGCCTATGGAACGTCCGATCATCGCCGCGACCTTATCCAGGTGGACCACCCCTTGATAGTCGGCCTCTCCTGTACCAGTTGGTGGCACCCCAACGTGAACAGCGTGGGGCCACCAGATGGGGGGGTGTTGGGGGTGCGGAGGTGCTCCGCCGGGGGAGGAGGATGTCGGCATCGGATCGAAGTCTCCACGTTGATACGCGTTCGCGGCCGGGACCGGTGCCGGGCGCGTACCGGTCCGCCGCCATCGGTCCCGCTCCGGGATACCCGGGCCCGCCGGGTCCACGCGGGTGGGGCACCACCTGCCCGGCGCGCCTGCCACGCCGGCGGCCGCCCGCCCGCGCCGCGCCGCGCCGCCGGCCGCCGGCTGTCCCGGGGGCTGTCCCGAACGGGCGCGCACGTGCGTCCGGGAACCCTGGAGAGGTCCCGTTCGTCCCGCAGAACACAAGGCCCCATAACCCCACGTCGCCGTGGGCATGCGTGATCGAGTCCAGTAGGCTGCGTCGCGTTCGGTGCGGGGGGCGGCCAGGGCCCCGGAATACAGGAACAGCCCCGATCGCAATGACAGCAGGAGGAGCAAGTGGGAGTCAGCCTCAGCAAGGGCGGAAACGTTTCGCTGACCAAGGAGGCGCCCGGCCTGACCAGTATCGTCGTCGGCCTCGGCTGGGATGTCCGCAGCACGACCGGCGCTGATTTCGATCTTGATGCGAGCGCGATCGCCCTCGGATCCAATGGCAAGGTCCTCTCGGACAGTCACTTCGTCTTCTTCAACAATCTCAAGAGCCCGGACGGTGCCATCGAACATCAGGGCGACAACCTCACCGGCGAGGGCGAGGGCGACGACGAGGCGATCAACGTGAGTCTCGCCGGTCTGCCCGTGGAGGTCGACAAGGTGGTGTTTCCGGTTTCGATCTATGATGCGGACACGCGCCAGCAGAACTTCGGCCAGGTCCGCAACGCGTTCATCAGGATCGTCAACGGGGTGGGGGGCACCGAGATCGCGCGTTACGATCTCACCGAGGACGCCTCCACCGAAACTGCGATGGTCTTCGGTGAAGTCTACCGGCACGGCGCCGAGTGGAAGTTCCGGGCCGTCGGCCAGGGCTATGCCTCCGGGCTTGCCGGCATCGCCCGGGACTACGGAGTCAATGTCTGATCCTTCTGCCCTGACGCCCGGTCGTCGCGACCGGGCGGCCCGGGCCGGGGAAGCGGGCCGGGAGCGCCGGTGCCACCGCGTCCGCCGGGCCGTGGACGG
>NZ_CEVIVC010000030.1:0-24100 GCF_982290645.1 Protofrankia sp. CiP1_Cm_nod4 | reverse complement strand
CGAGGCCCGGCGGGCTGGACGGGGCGAGGCCCGGCGGGCTGGACGGGGCGAGGCCCGGCGGGCTGTGGGCGGCGGGCGGACGCCGTGCTGACGGCCCGTGCCCGCGTGCGGGGCGCCGGTGGTCCCGGTTTGGCCGGTTACCCGGCGGTGCCGGCTCGGCCGGTTACGATGCCCGGGATCGCGGTCAACGGCCAGGCGGCCCCGTGACTGTGCGGGGCACCCGTGGCGGGGTACCCGTAACTGTGCGGGGTAACTGTGCGGTCATGGTCAGGACATGGCCATGACCCGCGCCGCGCCCGGCCCGGGCCGACGCGCGGCTGACGTGATGCCTCGATGCTCCGGACCGGGGTCGAGGCGCGGTGGGTGGTGCTCCCGGTACCGCGCCAGACCCGGTCCGGAGGAAGGGTGCCTGTCCTCGTGCATGCCCTGCGAATCTTTGGTTGGTCGCTGGCGGTCACCGTGGTCGGTGTCGCGTTGGCCGGAGTGCTCGGCGGCCCGGAGACGGCCGCGATCGTCGCCATCCTGGCCGTGCTGGAGATAAGCCTGTCGTTCGACAACGCGGTCATCAACGCCACGATCCTGCGCCGGATGAACGAGTTCTGGCAGCGGATATTCCTCACCGTCGGCATCCTGATCGCCGTATTCGGGATGCGCCTGCTGTTCCCGATCGTCATCGTCGCGCTCACCGCGCATCTCGGCCCCATCGAGGTCTTCGACCTCGCGTTGAACAACCCGGACGAGTACGCGGCCCGGCTGCACGACGCGCATCCGGCCATCGCCGCCTTCGGTGGCATCTTCCTCTTCATGATCTTCCTGGATTTCATGTTCGACCCCGAACGTGACGTCCAGTGGCTCCGCTGGATCGAGGAGCCGCTGCGCAGGGCGGGGCACCTCGATGTGCTGTCGGTCGTGGTCGGGCTCGTCGCGCTCCTCATCGTCGCCGAGGCGTTCTCCGGTGACGCGATCCAGCAGGTGCTCACGGCCGGTGTCGCCGGTATCGCCACCTATCTGGGCGTGCGTGGTCTCGGTGAGTTCTTCGAGGCGCGCGGCCTGGGAGCCGACGACGATGACGCGCAGGACGCCGGGCAGGACGCCGACGACGCCACCGCGGTGGCTCCCGTGGGGACCGCGCCCGCGGCGGGGCCGGCCGGCGGCAAAGGCGGTCCCAACACGCTGGTCCTCGCGTCGGGGAAGGCCGCGTTCTTCCTGTTCCTGTACCTGGAGGTCCTGGACGCGTCGTTCTCCTTCGACGGCGTGGTGGGCGCTTTCGCGATCACTCAGAAGATCTTCGTCATCGCGGCCGGGCTCGGTATCGGCGCCATGTACATCCGGTCGATCACCGTCTACCTCGTCCGCAAGGGCACCCTGCAGGAGTATGTCTACCTGGAGCACGGCGCCCACTACGCCATCGGCGCGCTCGCGGTGATCCTCGCTGTCAGCATCGAGACCGAGGTCCCGGAGATCATCACCGGTCTCGTCGGTGTCGGGTTCATCGGAGTCGCCCTGATCTCCTCTCTGCTGCGCCGGAACAAGGAGCGGCGTGCCGGCGCGGACGAGGGCGACGGCCCGGACGAACGGCAGCGTGAGATCGTTACTGCCGGTTCATGACAGTCGTGCGTCCATGACAGCGCCGCCCATGGACGGCGGCGCCCATGACAGCGAAGATTCTTGATCGTGTATGTGCCACCACGGGGGTCACGGCGAGCCGGCGGCAGGGCCGGGACGACCACCACAAGGGAGCGGAACATGCCCATCGACTACAGCAAGCGCTCCACCGACTCATCCGCCGGTTCGTCCCCCGGCACGCCCGGGGTATCGCTGAACAAGGTGACTCTCACCAAGGGTGCACCTTCGGTCTCCCTGAGCAAGCAGGGCGGCGGCGGGCGGCTGCACGTCAACCTCAACTGGAACGCCCAGGGCGCGGCGGGCGCCGGCGGCAAGGGCGGCTTCCTCAAGCGGGTGCTGAGCGTCGGGCAGGGCGGGATCGACCTCGACCTGGCCAGCCTGTACGAGCTCACCGACGGCCGTAAGGGGGTCGTGCAGGCGCTCGGTAACGCGTTCGGCTCCCTCGACGCGCACCCGTACGTCCAGCTCGACGCCGATGACCGCACCGGTGCCTCCGCCGGTGGGGAGAACCTGTTCGTCAACCTGGCCCACGTCGCGGAGATCCGCCGTCTGCTGATCTTCGCTTTCATCTACTCCGGCGTCCCGAACTTCGACCAGGCCGGCGCGGTGGTGACCCTCACCCCGGCGCGGGGCGCGCCCATCGAGGTCCGGCTGGACGAGCGGGCCGGCAGCGCCCGGATGTGCGCGATCGCGCTGCTGACCAACCAGGGCGGCAACGACCTCATCGTGAGCAGGGAGGTGCGCTACGTCGGCAGCCACCAGGAACTCGACCAGGCCTTCGGCTGGGGACTGAACTGGACTCCGGGGCGCAAGTAGGCGCATGCGGACGAGTAGGAGAATATTGGGCGAATAGGCGTGTAAGGAAGGCGAACGGGCAACAGGGCCGGGAGCCAGGAGCATGATCAGGGGGACGACGAGATGTGGCTGCGCGCAGCCGGGGAGTGGAAGCGGACGTGAGCCGGCCGGTGCCGGTACCGCCCACGGGCGGTGGGCCCGTTTCGACATCCCGGCCACGGCACGGGCTGGTGGCCGGTACGCCACGTCCGGTGCCACCGGGTGACAACAGCGACGGGACGGGCCCGGCGGAACCGGGAGAGATCGTGGCCGGCACCGGGGATGCCGGGGATGACGGGCGTGACGGGCGTGACGCCCCGCCGGCCGTGCGGCCGGGGGACGCGACCGGCCCCGCGCCGGCCGATCATCCGCAGGCCGGCCTCCCGCCGGCCGGCCTCCCGCCGGCGGAGCCGGCCGTGACCATTGCCGCCGAGCCCGAGCAGCCCGCGGCACGGCCCCCCGCGGTTGGCGCGGCCGGCGGGATCGCTGACGGGCAGGAGGCCGCCGCCGGGGCCGCGGCTGAGGGCAGGGCCAAGGGCAAGAAGGGCAAGACCGGGACCGAGGGCAGGGCCGCGGACAAGACCGAGGACAGGGCCGAGGGCAGGGCCGCGGACGGGGCTGCCGCCGGGAACGCCGTCGGCGACGGCGACGCCGAGGGCCCCGCGGCCACCGCCGTCGCCGGCCGCCTGGACGAGCTGGCCCGGCGTCTCGAGGAGCTGGCCAGGCTCCGGCGTCACGACGCCGACCTGGTGGACCGCCTGCACGCCGAGAACACCCGGCTGCGGGCGGGTGAGCTGACCGAGGCGATGTCACCGTTGCTGCGGGGCCTGATGCGGCTGCACGACCAGATGACGAGCCTGGGCGCGGACGACGGCCAGAGCGTCGCCGGTATCCTGCGTACGCAGCTGTTGCAGATCATGGACGTCGCCGTGGACGTCCGTCCGTACACCGCGGTCGTGGGCATGCCCTTCGACCCGGCCCGGCACGTCGGCGTGCGCCGTATCGGTACGGACGACGCCAAGCGTGACCGGACGATCGCCCGGACCGTCAGACCCGGCTTCGTCCGCGGTGAGTCGATCGTGGTGCGCCCAGCCGAGGTGGAGGTCTTTCGGGCACACTAGGGGGCCGACAACAGCAGAAGGCCGACAAAGAGGGCCAACAACGGCGCGGCCATGGTTCTCGTGCGCCCGGTTCCCGGCCGGATCCGGGTGCCGGGGACCGGCCCGGTGGGCCCGGGGGCCTGGCGCCCCTGACCGTGGGCCGCGGCAGCGCGATGCTTTTCTTCGTGCGCCCGGGCCCTGGGCGGTGGCCGCGGTTTGGCGGAGGGAAGCTACATGACGCGGACGAAGGTGTTCGGGATCGACCTGGGAACGACGTACTCGTGTATCGCCCAGGTGGACGAGTACGGGCGCCCGGACGTCATCCGTAACATCGAGTCGCAGCCGACCACGCCGTCGGTGGTGCTCTTTGACGAGTCGCCCGGCGGCGAGGTCAGCTTCGTCGTCGGCACGCAGGCCAAGCGGCAGGCCCGGATCCGTCCGGACGACGTGGCGAGCCTGGTCAAGCGGCACATGGGCGAGGCGGACTGGCGGTTCGTCGTCCACGGCGAGGAGTACAGCGCTCCCGCGGTGTCCAGCCTCGTGCTCAAGGCCCTGGCCGCCGACGCGCAGCGGGTGACCGGGACCCCGGTGACCGATGTGGTCATCACCGTGCCCGCCTACTTCGGTGACGAGGAGCGCAAGGCGACGAAGCTCGCCGGGACGCTCGCCGGGCTGAACGTCGTCGACATCATCAACGAGCCGACCGCGGCGGCCTTCGCCTACGGGTTCGCGCGGGGCGGCGCGGCGGAGTCCACCGTGCTGGTCTACGACCTCGGCGGCGGCACCTTCGACACCACGGTCATCCGGCTGTCGGAGAACGAGATCACGGTGGTTGCCACCGACGGCGACCACGAGCTGGGCGGCGCCGACTGGGACGCCGAGCTGGTGCGTTTCCTCGCGCAGAAGTTCATCGAGGCGCAGCCCGGCGCCGGCGACCCGCTCGACGACGTCTACGACGAGCAGGAGCTGCTGACCGCGGCGGAGGAGGCGAAGCTGGCGCTCTCGGGCCGGGAGAGCGTGGACGTGCTGGTGGTCCATGCCGGCCGGCGCACGAGCGTGACCGTCACCCGCGCCGACCTCGAGGAGATCACGGCGTCGTTGCTGCAGCGCACGCTCGACCTGACCGGCTCGGTGCTCGACCGGGCGAAGGAGCGCGGGGTCGACCACGTCGACGTCTGCCTGCTCGTCGGGGGGATGAGCAAGACCCCTGTCATCGCCCGGAAGCTGACCGAGAAGTTCGGCCTGGCTCCCCGGCTCGTCGATCCTGATCTCGCGGTGGCCAAGGGCGCGGCGGTGTTCGGGCAGAAGAAGGAGCTGGAACGCCAGGTCATCGACGATCTGGTCGCGAAGGGCAGGCTTGCCGAGGGGGAGGGCCTGGAGGCGGCCGAGGCGACCGACGTGCGGCAGGCGGCGTCCGGGGCGGCCGACAGCCTCGGGCTGGACATCACCGCCGTGGTGGACCTGGTGAAAACGAAGATCGTAAATGTGACCTCGCGCGGTTTCGGGATCCTCGCCGAGGACAGGGGCAAGACGGTCGCCGCCTTCCTAGCGCACCGCAACGACCCGTTGCCGATCGAGGTGACGCGGACCTTCTACACGGTCTCCGACAACCAGGCCGAGGTCGACATCCGCGTGTTCGAGCAGGGCACGAGCGCCGAGTCGCCCCTGCCGGAGGACAACAAGGTGATCGTCGAGGGCGCCATCGCCGGCATCCCGGGCGGCCATCCCCGCGGCACGCCCGTCGAGGTCACCTTCTTCATGCGCCCGGACCAGACCATCCGGGTCACCGCCACCCATCCCGGCGCGAAGGACCCCCTGCTCCTGCAGGTGAAGGCCGGGGTCGGCAGCGAGGCGATGCGGGACGAGGAGGGCAGGAAGGTCACCCTGCTCAAGCAGCGCGACTGACGGCCTGGAGGGTCTGCGGTGGATGCCGGCCGGCGCGGGCGCTGATCCGGACGGCCGGCATCCACCGCAGACATACCCACGGGGACACCCGTACCCACGCGGACACCCGCACCCACGCGGACACCCGCCGGGCCGTGTCTGTGTGAGGTGTCACCAGGAGCGGGCAGGTGCAGTTCTGGCCGGTGCATTGCCTCGTCCAGTACATATGGTGAACGTTCCAGGCCGCGCCCAGGACGGGCACGGGCTGTACAGACACGGGTTTCACCTGCCCCGCGGCAGGGACGGGACGAAGGTGGGACGGTGAGCGCGGCGTTCGACGGCAGCGGTTACCGCCAGCGTGTGCTGGCGGAGCTGCACCGCCGCTCCACGTTGGATCTCGATGACCCTTTTTTCGTCGCGGCCCTCGATCCGGATGCCGTCCACACCGACGCGCAGGTACGCGAGCAGCTGGCCGCCGTCATGGCCTTCCTGCAACGGCAGCGGGACGCGACCCGGTACGCGTCGCTCGCGGCGACGCTGGTGCGGCGGCGGGCGGAGTGGGAGGCGCCGCTGCTGGACGCCGCCACCCGCGACCAGCTCCGGGCCCGGGTGCTGGCGGCCCGCCAGGCCGGGCAGGCCGAACGGCTGGCGAAAGTGGCCCGCAATCTCGCTACCGTACGTGAGCGTTTCGGCGGGGTGCCGCGTTCCCGGGTGGCCGGGCTGCGCCGGCTGGCGGCGGCCGACGGGGTGACCACCGAGCAGTTCGACGCGGTTCTCGCCGGCGAGCAGGTGATCGAGGACGGCTGGGGGGACGGGGCCGAGCCCCTCGCCGCGGGGGTGCGCCGCCAGATCCGGGACCGTCTGACCGAGCTGCGGCAGCTGCGGGTGGGCAGCAGGGCCGCCACCGCCTCCCTCTGGGCCTTCCTGGGGGTCCCGGCCGGCTCGCCGCCGGAACGGATCAGGGCGGCCTACGAGATCGCGCTGGAACGCAACCAGCGGCGCCCGCACGACCACGAGAAGACGGTGATCGCGGATCTGCTCGCGCAGGTGCGCACCAGGCTGCTGGACGGGGATCCGGCCGCCTACACCGCCGGCCTGGCCGCGGACGCCCGGGAGGAGATCCGGGGGCGGGTCGAGGAGCACATCGTTCTCGACGGCGAACTGGGACCGGCCGCGTTCGAGGGGCTGGTGCGGGAGATCCTCTCGAGCGGGTCGGGCCTGTCCACGGCGCAGGCCAAGACCCTGCTGCTCGGCGTCGCCCGGGAGCTGGGCGCGGCCGTGACGACCGGGGTCTTCCTCGACTATGTGGTGTGCGCGCAGTGCTGCCGCCCGGAGCCGGTGGACGGCTCGCGGATCTGCCGTTACTGCGACACCGAGCTGTACACCGCGTGCCCCTCGTGCGGACGGGAGACCGAGGCCGCCGCGGTGGCCTGCCGTTCCTGCGGGCAGAGCGTGCGCCAGGCACGGGAGGCCGCCCAGGCCGTGTCCGCCATCCGCCGGGCGCTGGGCGCCGGCCGGGCCCGCCAGGCCGGCGAGCTGCTGGCCGCCGTCCGCCCGGTGCTGGCGCTGCTCGACGGTGCCGCCGCGCGGGAGGCCGAAGAGCTCGACGCACGGGTGCAGGCGGCGCTGGCCGCCGCCGACGCCGGCTGGCGGGCGCTGGTGGACAACCGTGAGGCCCGGCGCGCGGACGCCGCCACCGACGGGGCGCGGTGGCTGGTCTCCCACGCCCGCGACGTGCCCGGCCCGGACGGGCGCACCCCCGAGGAGGTGCTCGCCGAACTCGCCGCCCATCAGGACGTCATCCACCGCCGGGTCGCCGCGGCCCGGGTGCTGCCCGCCCCCGACCAGGAGAGTGCCCTGGCCGCGGTGCTCGCCACGGCGGCGGACAGCCGCGAGGCACTGGCGGCGCTGGCCGCGCTGCCCCTCGACCCGCCCCGGGAGCTGACCGCGGCCGAGCAGGACGGCGGGGTGGTCCTGCGGTGGCGCGCCTGCCTGTCCAGCGCCGCTCCGGTGTCCTACCGGGTGGTCCGCCTGCTCGGGGACGCGAGCGGCCCGGAGCGGATGGTCGCGTCGGAACACAGCCTGGGCACCACCGGGTCCACGGAGCTCGTCGACGCCGGGGTACCGGTGGGGCTGATGGTCCGCTACGAGGTGACCGCGATCGCCGGCAGCCGGCGGTCGGTACCGGTACGCACACCCGGGCTCGTGGTCATGCGGGATGTCACCGAGCTGCGCGCGGAGCAGATCGGTGACGCGGTGAAGCTGTCCTGGCGCCTGGACGGCCCGGTGGACGCGGTCACGATCGAGCGGGCCGTGGACGAGTCGTCGCCGGTGCGGCTCCCGACGCGGCGGATCAGGGCGAACGCCGGCCAGTACGTCGACTCCACCGTCCAGGCAGGTGTCACCTACCGCTATCAGGTCTACGTCGAGTTCCACGACGCGGGCGGTGTTCCCGCGCGCACGGGCGGGGCGTCGACCATGGCGACGGTGATCCCGCGTCCACCGGCGATCCGTGATCTGCAGATCACCGCCGCCGCGGGCCGCACCATGCTGCGCTGGAACGCGCCGGTGGGCAGCGAGGTGCGGATCTACGCGGTGCCCTCGAGCGGAGGGCAGCCGAGCTCGCGGTCGGGTCTGTCGAGCTCGCCGCCGGGCCTGCCGCCGGGGCATCCGCTCGCGGCCGAGGACGCCGAGGTGGATCTGGCGCGGATCGTCGATCCGGCCCGGCTGGTCGGGTCCAGCGACAGCGGCCACCTGGTCGACCTGTCGGCGGCCGGCGAGCTGGAGTACGTCCCGGTGACCGTGCTGGCCGGCCGGGCCGTGGTCGGCAGGGCGGTCCGGCACCTGGTCGTCGGGGAGATCACGGAGCTGCGTGCCGACGACCGCGGCGAGGAGATCGTGCTGTCCTTCCGGATGCCGCCGGGGATCACCGAGGCCCGGGTCCTGTGGCGCCGGGACCAGCCGCCGACCGGGCCCGGCGATCCCGAGGCCGAACAGGCGAAGGTCACCAGCGCGAGCCTGGAGATGAAAGGCGGCTGGCACCTGGCCGCGCCGCCGGACGGCTCGGCGTATTTCATCGTCTGCTATCCGCTGGTACGCATCGGCGGGACGCTGGCCGCGGTACCGCCCGGAACGGGCATCCTGGCCCGGCTGGCGGTCCGGGCGGAGCGGGATGCCCGTCCGGATCCGCCGCTCCATGTGGGCCTCCCGGCCCCGGCGGCCGGTGACCAGGAGGAATGGGCGTCCGCGCATCCCCCGGCCCTCGCGGATCCCCCGGCCCTCGCGGATCCCCCGGCCCTCGCGGATCCGGTGGCTTCCGGTGGCCAACGGGCCGCCGGGAGCGCGGGAGCCGCCACGGGCCCGCCGGCCGGGACCGGCTCGCCGGCCCAGCCGGACCAGCAGCCACCGCAGGAGCGGCCACACCAGGAGCAGCCGCGGCAGGAACAGCGGGAGCAGCCGCAGCAGCAACAGATACAACAGGATGCGGCGACGGTCAGTTATATGGTGGCTCGGGTGGGCTGGCGTCGTCGTACGTTGCGCGTACAGGTGCGCGCGGACGGGCTGCTGCCCGAGTTGCTGCTGGTCGCCCGGTCCGGAACGATCCCGCCGCAGACCCGGGAGGACGGGCAGGTGCTCGCCCGGGTGCCCGCCCACGAGGCGGCACATACACCCGGTGAGCACACCGTGGAGGTCCCGCTGGACGGCGCGCGGCTGCCGTGGGGCATCCGGCTGCTTCCGGGCCCGCAGGCCGCGCAGGTCGTGCTGCGGCATCCTCCGGACGACGCCCTGGTGCTGCGGTGAACCCGTCCGCCCGGCCGTCACGGGCAAGCGTCCCGCTATTGCGCGTCGCGAATAACGCGCAATAGCGAACGGATCAGCGGTGAATGTATTGGGCGGCGGGTAATCGGATAATGCGCGCCCGGCATGACACGCCGCGCCCACGGTCACCGGCCGGCGGCGTGGTGTGCGCGGATACCCGGGCGCGGGTGGCCCGGCGGCCGCCTGATTCGTCATGGTGATCCGCCGGGCTGGCCGACCTGCCCTGATACCTTGCCGCGGGCAGTCGGCGGCCCGGCCAGCGGTCGGTGGCGATCTCGTTCGCCACGGTCGTGGTCATGTGAAAACAGGTTGTCCAGCCGATGACAACAGCGTGCGGGATTTCGGCGCCGGTGGCGGTGGCTGTAGGTTCTGGCCAGTCCGGCGCCCCGCAAATGACGATGTGCGGCCGCCCCGATCAGTGAACGGTCCGACGACAGGGGGTTCGACCGGTGCGTCACTTCGGTTTCCTGGCCGCGGACCGGGCGGATGCGCTGTTTCACCGCCTGCCCGAGGAGATTCCGCCGGCCGCGGACCGCCTGTTGGTGGCAACGGCGCTCGGGGCGACTCTTTACGCCCCGGGCACCCGCCCGACGCTGGCCGCGGACGTCCGCCGCCAGGTGTCCGCCGGGGTGACGTCGATGGTGCTCTGCCTGGAGGACGCCATCGCCGACCACGAGGTCCCCGCGGCCGAGGCGAACATCATCACCGCGCTGCGCGACCTGGGTGGGAATCCGCCGGCCACCGCGGGCGGGCCGCCGTTGCTGTTCGTCCGCGTGCGTGACACCGACCAGATATCGCGCGTCGTCGCCCAGCTCGACGCCGACGCGTCGGGGATGCTCGGCGGTTTCGTGCTGCCCAAGTTCGATCCCGAGGGCGGCGTGGCGGCGCTGGCCGCGGTCGTGCGGGCCTCCGACCGGCTCGCCCGGCCGCTGTGGGCGATGCCCGTGCTGGAAAGCCCTCAGATCATCTTTCGCGAGACCCGGGAGCGGACGCTGCTGGGCGTGCGCGACCTCGTCGACAAGCACGCCGACATCGTTCTTGCCGTGCGTATCGGCGCGACCGATCTCTGTGGCCTGTTCGGGCTGCGCCGGGACCGTGATCTGACCATCTACGACATCGCGGTGGTGCGGGACTGCATCGCCGACATCGTCAACGTGTGCGGCCGCGGTGGGGAGCACGTGGTGAGCGGGCCGGTCTGGGAGTACTTCGCGCAGCCGGAACGGCTCTTCGTCAGCGCGCTGCGGGTCACGCCGTTCGAGGAGGCCGACCTCGTCGGCGACAGCGCGGACGGCGCGCGGATGCGTTCCCGGCTCGTCTCCGCCGATCTCGACCGGCTCATCCGCGAGGTCGTGCTCGACAAGGCCAACGGGCTGCTCGGCAAAACAGTGATCCATCCCAGCCATGTGCCCGCCGTACACGCCCTGCACGTGGCCACCCACGAGGAGTACACGGACGCGATGGCGATTCTCGCGGACGACAGCGGTGGCGTGCGTCCGAGCCGCTACGCGAACAAGATGAACGAGCTGCGGCCCCACCGGGCCTGGGCCGAGGGGGTGCTGCGGCGGGCCCGGGCCTTCGGCGTCCTGCGCGAGGGGCACACGTTCGTCGACGTGCTGGCGGCGACCAGCGCACTGTGACCGGCAGTGCGCGGGCGAGCGCCCGGCGGGCGGGTGGCCGCCACCGGACGGGTGGCCGCAACTACCGGAACTGGTGAAGACCCCGCTGGCGATGCCGGCCGGGGTGCTGCTGAGGACGGAGGTCGTGTGAGTCTGGCGGATGGTGCCGCGGTGCCGTCGAACGGTTCGGGATGGCTGTGGGACGAGCTGGGGCTCGATGTCCGGCTGCGGGCCGACGTGGTCGGCGGGGGGCTGGACGCAATGGTGGGCCTTGCGCTGCGGCGCAACCCCAGACGGGCCCATCTGCTGGTCAGCCGGGTGCTCGGCAAGCATCTGCCGGTACGCCCGGCGCGGTCGGTCGCGGCCGGCCATCTGCTGGCCGCGCGGGTCCGCGCCGACCAGCGGGCGGCCGGGGGCGATGCCGCGGCGGTGGCGCCGCTGGTGCTCGGCTACTGCGAGACCGCCACCTCGCTCGGGCACACCGTGGCCGACGGCCTCGCCGGCTGCGACTACCTGCACACCACGCGCCGGGTCGTTCCTGGTGCCACCACGCTGCTGGACTTCGACGAGGCGCATTCGCATGCCACCTTCCACTGGTTGATGCCGAGCGATCCCGAGCTGGTGCGGGCGCCCCGGCCGCTGGTGCTCGTCGACGACGAGCTGTCCACCGGCCGGACCGCCCTGGGCACGATCCGCGCGCTGCACGCGTTCGCGCCCCGGCCGTCGTACACGGTGGCCACGCTTTTCGACGCCCGGCCGGCGCCGGCCCGCCGCGCCTTCGACGAGCTCGCGGAGCGTCTCGGCGTGTCCGTACGGGTGGTGTCGCTGCTGGCCGGGGAGGTGACCGTCCCGGACGACGTGACCGCGCGCGCCGAGCGGATACGAGCCCGGTACGGCGCCGGCGCCGACGCCGACGGCAGCCGGCCATGGTCCTGCGGGGAGCCCGCTCCGGTGCGCCGTGTGACACCCGACTGGCCTGACGATCTTCCCGACGGCGCCCGCCATGGCTGGTCACGGCCGGACCGGGCGCTGCTCGCCGAGGTGGCGCCGCTGGTCGCCAAGGACGTGGCCGAGGCGCTGAACAGGCCCTCGGGCCGCGTTCTCGTGCTCGGCACCGAGGAGCTCATGTACACACCGCTACTTATCGGTGACGCGCTCGACCGGATCGTCCCTGGCGAGGTCGTCTACCACTCGACGACCCGCTCACCGGTCCACCCGATCGACGCCGACGGCTACGCGATCCGCTGCGCGCGGACCTTTCCGGCGCCTGACGACCCGGGCCGGGCCAGCCATGTGTACAACGTCCGGCCCGGCCTGTACGACGACATCGTCGTGGTGGTCGACTCGGCCGCGAACGGGCGGGCCGCCAGCGGGACGGCCGGGGCGAGCGTGTCAGGGGCGGCCGACGTGTCGGGGATGGCCGGGGTGCTGCGCCGGTGCGCGCCGGTCACCGTGGTCACGATCCCGACGCGGGGGCCGGCCGGCCGGCCGCTGGCCCTGTCGGCCGACAGCGCCGGGGGTGCGCGTTGACCGGGAGCGCCGGGAGCGCCGGGAGTGCCGGGAGCCCCGCAGACGCGTCCGGGAGCGCGGTGCGGCCGGTCATCCCGGGAACGGTGGGCTCGGGCTCCTACGACCCGGCGGACGTCACCTTCCTGTTGAAGGACCTCAGCGACATCCCGCTGGAACGCCCCACCGAGGACCGCGAGGAGGACTTCTCCAAGGGCCGCCACTACTCCGAGGACCTGCCGGTCGAATACGAACCGTCGCAGGCCTACCTTGCCCTGTTCGAGGATGCCCTGGCCCGCTCGGCGGTACGGGTCGCCACCGCGGTCGGCATCGCCACCGAACTCGTGCTCGCGGGCAGAGGAGAGCCGGTCATCGTGTCGCTGGCGCGGGCCGGCACGCCCGCCGGCATCCTGATGCGGCGCTGGGCCCGCTGGCGGCACGGGCTCGACCTGTCGCACTATTCGGTCTCCATCATCAAGGACCGGGGGCTCGACGAGAACGCGATGCGCTGGATCCTCGCTCGGCACGACCGGCGCAGCCTCCAGTTCGTCGACGGCTGGACGGGCAAGGGCGCCATTCTCCGGGTGCTCGAGACCGCCGCCCGCGGCCTCGGGCTGGACGCGTCCATGGCGGTCATCTCCGACCCCGGCCACTGCACATCCCTGTACGGGACGCGGGACGACTTCCTGATCCCGCACAGCTGCCTGAACTCCACGGTCAGCGGCCTGGTGAGCCGGACGGTGCTGAACCGGTCGCTGATCGGCCCGGCCGACTTCCACGGGGCGAAGTACTACCGGCACCTCGCCGACCGGGACTACTCCCGCCGTTACGTCGAGACCGTTGCCGAGGCGTTCCCCGCCGCGTCGGCCGCGGTCGCGGACGGCGTCTCGCGGCCGGCGGAGCGCACCCCGACCTGGGCCGGCTGGCAGGCGGTCGAGACGCTGGCGAAGGAGTACGGGATCGACAACATCGGCCTGGTCAAGCCCGGGGTCGGCGAGACCACCAGGGTGCTGTTGCGCCGGGTGCCCTGGAAGGTCGTCGTCACCCCCGAGCGGCTGGCGGAGCTGCCTCATGTCCTGTCCCTGTGCGAGGCCAAGGGCGTGCCCGTCGAGGAGAGGGCCGACCTGCCGTACTCGTGTGTCGGGATCATCAAGCCGCCCGACGGCACGCCCGACCGCGCGCTGTTCACCAGGCCGTCGTGACAGGGTGTTTCGTCGCCATGAGATGTTCCATCGCGCAGGCTGTCCAGCACCTGAAGGATCAGGGTTTTCCGGGGGATCGGCCCGCGTGCCCTGATGGTGGCACGCAGCTCGCTGACCGTCACCAGGTGTTGCTGGACGGCGGACGCGATGATGTCGTACACGGCTTCCGGCCGCTGCGCCCAGTTGGCCATGTCCACGACGGAGCGGGCCAGCCTGGTCCGTCGTGGACGCAGGTGGGGGTGCACGGCGTCGGGGCCCAGCCGGGCGCTGTGGTGAACGACGACGCCCGGCCGCGGGGCGGGATGCCGCCCGGCCGGCACGACGATGGTGATGTGCTCGTCGTCGAAGCCGCGCAGGCCGCCCATGGCGGCCGCGGAGGCGCCGCCGACGACGGCGTGCGGCCCGATGGACTCGACCGCGCACCACAGCAGCTGCATCCGGGTGGGCGGCTGCGGGCGGGTCACGAGCACACCCGGCATGGGGCGCTGCCAGCGTCCGGTCCGCACCTGCCAGTGAATCGTCGAGCGGCTCGTGCCGGCGGCGACGACGGCGCGGACGGCGATGACGCCGCACTGGCTGTCGGCGGCCTGCTGCCAGGGATACCGCCGCCAGGAATCCTGCTGCCGGGGATGCTGCCGCCAGGGATCCTGGTGCCAGGAATCCTGCTGCCAGGGATGCTGCTGCCAGGGATGCTGGCCGGGGTCCGGGGCCATGTCTGTCAGGCTCGCAGCCGTGCCGGCCGGATGGAACAGCGCGCGGCGGCCTGTGGACAACTGCCACCCACCCGAGCGGGCTGTGGACAGGCCCCGGCCCGTCCGGTTCCCGTGTCCGGACGGTTCCCGTGTCCGGACAATGCGTGTGATTGCGCGGCATGTCGGCCGGCCCGTGGCGTAGAGTCGGGCCATCAGCACATGGACGCCCGCGCCGTCCCCGGCCGCGGCCCTGCCGGGCGCGCGCTGGGTCGTCGCCTGTGATCTCGACCAGACGCTGATCTACAGCAGGCGTTCCTTCCGGCTCCCGTCCGGTGCGGTCGAACCCGAGCTGGTCACTGTGGAGCACATCGACGGCGAGCCCGCCGCGTTCTGCACCGCCGCGTCCGCCGAACTGATCGCCAGGCTGCACGCCGCGGCGACCCTCGTTCCGGTCACCACCCGTACCCGGGCACAGTACGAACGGGTCGATCTCGGTGTCCGCCCCCGGTACGCGATCACGACCAACGGCGGCCACCTGCTGGTGGACGGCCGTCCGGACGAGGCCTGGGCGGCCCGGATCCGGGAGCGGATCGCCACCCGTGCCCGCCCGCTCGCCGAGGTGTGGGCCATCGCGCAGCGGCTCGCCGCCGACGGCTGGGTCCGGGTGAGCCGGGTCGCCGACGGCCTGTTCGTCTACCTCGTCGCCTACGAGCGTGACGGCATCCCCGACCTGTCCGGCCTCGCGGCGGGCCTGGCGGCCGATGGCTGGGGCCTGTCCGTCCAGGGACGCAAGGTCTACCTGGTACCGGCCGGGCTGACCAAGCAGGCGGCCCTCGCCGAGGTGATGCGCCGGGCCGCGCCGGCAAGGCTCGCCGCCGCGGGGGACTCACTGCTGGACGCGGGCATGCTCGCCGCCGCGGACCTCGCCGTCCGCCCCGCCCACGGCGAGCTGGACGAGCACCGGTGGACGCACCCGAACCTGCGGGTCACCACCGTCTCGGGCCTGCGCGGGGGGCAGGAACTGCTCGAGATCCTCGAAGCCGGGCTCGCCGCCGCGGGACCGGCACCTGCGCCTGGGCCTGCGCCTGGGCCTGCGCCTGGGCCTGCGGCTGGGCCTGGCCCCGGCCGCTGAGCCGGCCGCGCGCCAGGCCGGAGACGTCACGATCACGCTTGTCGCGCACGGCGGCGCTTTTCGTGCGTCCGCGGGCTGTCAGGCCCGCGCCGCCCAGGCGTCCGTTGCTATCTGTAATCATCTGTTACGTTAATCCTAATTCAGGAACAGTACGGTACTGTTTTGGAACGTGGTCGGCGGCGGGAGGGGGTCACGACCATGGCGGTGTCGGCACGCCTGGGTGGCGCCGTACGTGGGCGTCCCCGCGACGAAGCCCGTGAGCAGGCCATTCTGCACGCCGCGCTCGAGCTGCTCACCGAGGTCGGCTACGAGCGCATGAGCATGGTCGCCGTCGCGGCCCGGGCTCGGGCGAGCAAGGCGACGATCTACCGGCGCTGGGCGGGCAAGGACGAGCTCGTCGTCGAGGCGATCCGTCGCCAGGCGGTCGACGACGTCGTCATCGCGGACACCGGCAGCCTGCGCGGCGACATGATCGATATCATCCGTCAGAAGGTCAGGCGCCTGGCCGACGGCGGTGCCGCCCTGATGGCCGGTGTCGTGCTGGCCATGCGCGACTCCGCGGCCCTGGCGGCGGCGCTGCGGGCCCAGATGCTCGGGGACGGGCGTGGTCTGGCCGCCCTCATCGTGCAGCGGGCCGTCGACCGGGGTGAGCCGTGTTCGCCGACAGCCGTCGGCGTCTTCAACGAGCTGGTTCCCGCTGCGATCTTCTTCCGCCTCCTGATCACCGGTGAGGCCCTGGACGATGCGTTCATTCATCATCTGGTCGACGACATCCTGTTGCCGCTGATGACAGTGGGCCGCTGAATGTTCCCGGGCATGCACGGCACGCCGGCGCCGCGGCGGAAACATGATCGAACCTTTTTCACCGTATTGACGCACAGGCGGCACCGGCCGTCGGCGGCGTGCGGGAAACCACGCGCGCAACCGTGCGGGAGGCGAAGAGGACATCATCCCGCCGCCGGTTCCGGCCGGAGCGGGGCGGCGTTCGGCCCGGCCGCCCAGGCCGAGGCCCTGATCGCGGGATACACGACCGCGTTCATGTGGAGCGCGGTAATATTTTTCGCCGCGTTCCTCGTGATCCTCTTCCTGCTGCGCGCCGGCCGGGGCGAACTGCCGGCCGACGGGGTGCCGGTTCACACCGTGTAACGGGCGGCGCGACTGTTGGAAAGCGCCGGGGTACTGACCGCTGTATACGGCCGGCACTTCGTGGTACACCCAATGCGGGCGAGACGACAACGAGACGACATCGCTTCCGGAGATCCAAAGGTAGCGTGATCGTGTTCTTTTCCGCGCTGCCGGCGGCACCATCCCCGGATCATCAGGGTCCCCGGACCATCAGGAGGGCATGTGACCAGCACGGCGGACGGTACCGGTCTGGACGCTGTCGGTACTGACAGCGTCGGTACCGACGAGCTCAGCCTGGAGCGCGAACTCGACCAGTTGCTGGCGGTGGAGCGTTTCGACCCACCGCCCGGTTTCGTCTCCCGCTGGTACCAGGCTTCCGACGCCGCCGCGGCCGCCGCCGATCCGGTGGCCTTCTGGGCGGAGCGGGCCCGCACCCTGCTGGACTGGGACACGCCGTTCACAACCACGCTGGACGACAGCAACCCGCCCTTCTACCGCTGGTTCAGCGATGGCCGGCTCAACGTCTCGGCGAACTGCCTGGACCGGCACGTGGCCGCCGGCCGCGGGGACAAGGTCGCCTTCCACTGGGTCGGCGAGGAGGGCGAACGCCGCCGGGTGACCTACTCCGACCTGCTGGCCGACACCCAGCGGCTGGCCAACGGGCTCAAGGAGCTGGGGGTCGGCAAGGGTGACGTCGTGGGGATCTTCCTCCCGATGATCCCCGAGGTCGCGGTGGCGATGCTGGCCTGCGCCCGTATCGGCGCGGTGCACAACGTCGTCTTCGGTGGCTTCGCCCCGTCCGCCGTGCGCGAGCGGATGGAGGTCTCCGACGCCAAGGTCCTGATCACCGTGGACGGCGCCCGCCGCAAGGGCCGCACCGCCCCTGTCAAGGAGGCCGTGGACGCCGAGCTGGGCGATCTGAAGGCCTTGGAGCACATCGTGGTGGTCCGTTCCACCGGGATCGCGGCGCCGATCCGCGAGGGCCGGGACGTCTGGTACCACGAGCTGCTCGAGCGGGCCGACCCGGTGTGCCCGCCGGAGCCGCTGGACGCCGAGCATCCGCTGTTCATCCTGTACAGCTCCGGTTCCACGGCCAAGCCCAAGGGCATCCTGCACACCACCGGGGGGTACCTGACCGGGGCGACGTACACCCACCGGCTGGTCTTCGACCTCGACGCGGACTCCGACGTCTACTGGTGCTCGGCGGACGTCGGCTGGATCACCGGCCACTCCTACATCGTCTACGGGCCGTTGTCCAACGGCGCGACCAGTGTGATGTTCGAGGGTGCCCCGGACTATCCCGACCGGGACATCTGGTGGAAGATCATCGAAGAGTTCAAGGTCACCATCTTCTACACCGCTCCGACCGCCATCCGGACCTGCATCAAGTGGGGCCCGCAGTACCCGGGCCGGCACGACCTCTCCTCGCTGCGGCTGCTCGGCACGGTGGGGGAGCCGATCAACCCCAAGGCGTGGCTGTGGTACCACAAGGTGATCGGCGGCGGCCGCTGCCCCATCGTCGACACCTGGTGGCAGACCGAGACCGGCGCCATCCTGATCTCCCCGTTGCCCGGCGTGACGCCGACCAAGCCGGGCTCGGCCACCACGCCGCTGCCGGGGATCTTCCCCGCCCTGCTGTCCGAGGACGGCAAACCGGTGACCGAGGGCACCGGCATCCTGGTGATCACCAAGCCGTGGCCGTCCATGCTGCGCACCCTCTACCGGGACGACGAGCGGTACGTGCAGACGTACTTCTCCCGGTTCGGCCGGGACGTGTACGTCGTCGGCGACGCCGCCAGGCTGGACGCGGACGGCTACTTCTGGATCATCGGCCGGATCGACGACGTGATCAACGTGTCCGGGCACCGGCTGTCGACCGCCGAGGTCGAGTCGGCGATCGTCTCGCACGAGTCGGTGGCGGAGGCCGCGGTCGTGGCCCAGTCCGACGAGCACACCGGCCAGGCCATCGTGGCCTTTGTCACGCTCACCGGCAACCAGCTCGGCGACGACGCCACCGTCGCCGAGCTGCGCGAGCACGTCGCCACCCGGATCGGCAAGCTCGCCCGGCCCAAGCGGGTGATCTGGGCGGACGACCTGCCCAAGACCCGGTCCGGGAAGATCATGAGGCGGCTGCTGCGGGACATCGCCGAGGGGCGCGAGCTCGGGGACGTCACGACGCTGCGGGATCCGGACGTGATGGCCGCCCTGGCAGGCAAGATCGCCCAAGCCGGCCCGGACGACTGATGAGGCCACCGGCCGGATCATCCGCCTCCGGTCGCGAGCCCCCCGGTGGGAGAAGCCCGTCCGAGCTGTCTAGGCTGACCATTTCGTGAGAGCCCTTCGACGCTTCACCGTCCGCGCGCAGCTCCCCGAGCAGCTTCACCCGCTCGGGGAGCTCGTCCTCAACCTCCGCTGGTCGTGGCACCCGGAGACGCTGGATCTCTTCGAGTCGGTCGATCCCGAGCTGTGGCGCACCTGCAAGGGAGATCCGGTGCGCCTTCTCGGCGAGGTCGACCATGAGCGCCTCGAAAGCCTCGCAGCCGACCGCCGCTTCGTCCGCCGCCTTGACGACGCCGCTGACGACCTGCACGAATACCTGACCGCGCCGCGCTGGTACCAGTCGCTGCCCGACGCCCCGCGCGCGATCGCCTACTTCTCGCCGGAGTTCGGCATCACCGAGGTGCTGCCGCAGTACTCCGGCGGCCTCGGCATCCTCGCCGGCGACCATCTCAAGACCGCCAGCGACCTGGGCGTGCCGATCGTGGGGGTGGGCCTGCTCTACCGGGCCGGCTACTTCGTCCAGTCGCTGTCCCGGGACGGCTGGCAGCAGGAACGCTATCCCGGCATCGACCCGCACGGCCTGCCGCTGACCCAGCTCACCGACGCCGCCGACGACCCCGTGAAGATCACGCTCGGGCTGCCCGACGGGCGCACCCTGCACGCCCAGATCTGGAAGGCGCAGGTCGGCCGGGTGCCGCTGCTGCTGCTCGACTCCGACGTCGAGGACAACCAGCCGGCCGAGCGGGGCGTGACCGACCGGCTCTACGGCGGCGGCACCGACCACCGCCTGCTCCAGGAGATGCTGCTGGGCATCGGCGGGGTGCGGGCGCTGCGGGCCTACTCGGCGGTGTCCGGCGCCCCGGAGCCGGAGGTGTTCCACACCAACGAGGGCCATGCCGGCTTCCTCGGCCTGGAGCGCATCCGGGAGCTGACCGCGACCGGCCTGAGCTTCGACGAGGCGTTGGAGGCGACTCGGGCCGGGACGCTGTTCACCACCCACACCCCGGTGCCGGCCGGGATCGACCGGTTCCCCCGCGACCTGGTGGCCCGCCACTTCGGCGCGGACAACGTCTGGCCCGGCGTGCCCGTCGAGCGGGTGCTCGAGCTCGGCGCCGAGTCCGACCCGAACGTGTTCAACATGGCGCACATGGGCCTGCGGCTGGCCCAGCGCTCCAACGGGGTCTCCCAGCTGCACGGGATCGTCAGCCGGGAGATGTTCGCCGGCCTGTGGCCGGGCTTCGACCCCGACGAGGTCGCGATCGGCTCGGTCACCAACGGTGTTCACGCGGCCACCTGGGTGTCCCGGAACGTGATCGAACTGGCCGACCGGGAGCTTGGCCCGTCCCCCCTCGACGACGGGGGCGAGGGCTTCGCCAAGATCTCCCAGATCTCCGACGAGGCGGTCTGGGCGACCCGCCGTGAGCTGCGGGAACGCCTCGTCGCCGAGGTCCGCCGCCGGCTGCGGGCGTCCTGGCTGCAGCGCGGCGCCGCCCCCGGCGAGCTGGACTGGGTCGACGGCGTGTTTGACCCGGGAATCCTCACGATCGGGTTCGCCCGCCGGGTGCCCTCCTACAAGCGGCTGACCCTGATGCTGCGCGACCCCGAGCGGCTGACCCGGCTGCTGCTGCACCCGCAGCGCCCGGTCCAGCTGGTCATCGCCGGCAAGGCGCACCCGGCCGACGACGGCGGCAAGCAGCTCGTCCAGCAGATCGTGCAGTTCTCCGACAACCCGGAGGTCCGCCACCGCATCGTGTTCCTGCCGGACTACGACATCGGCATGGCACGCTTCCTCTACTCCGGGTCGGACGTGTGGCTGAACAACCCCCTGCGCCCGCTGGAGGCGTGCGGCACCTCGGGGATGAAGGCCGCGCTCAACGGCTGTCTCAACCTCTCCATCCGGGACGGCTGGTGGGACGAGATGTTCGACGGCCGTAACGGCTGGGCGATCCCCACCGCGGACGGCGTGGAGGATCCCGAGCGCCGGGACGCCATCGAGTCGGCCGCCCTCTACGACCTGCTGGAGAACGCGGTCGCCGCGCGTTTCTACGACGTCGCCGGCGTGGGCACGCCGCCGCGTGACTGGACGTCGATGGTCAAGCACACCCTGTCGACCCTCGGGCCGCAGGTGCTCGCCACCCGGATGGTGCGCGAGTACGTCGAGCGCTACTACGTCCCCGCCGCCGCCTCGGCGCGGGCGGCCTCGGCGGACGGCGCGCACGGGGCCCGGGACCTGGCGGCGTGGAAGGAGCGGGTCCGGGCGGCCTGGCCCGGGGTGCGGGTGGTCAACGTCGACTCGGCCGGTCTCGGCGACACCCCGCAGGTCGGCCAGTCGCTGGTGGTCCGTGCCACGGTCGAGCTCGGTGGTCTGGAGCTGGCGGACGTGGAGGTCGAGGCGTCCTACGGGCGCATCGACGAGTCCGACCGGCTGCTGGGCCCGGCCACCCTGCCGCTGGCCCATGTCGGCCCCGGCGAGGGCGGTGGCCTGCGCTTCGAGGGCACCATCCCGCTGCGGCGGACGGGTTCCTTCGGCTACACCGTCCGGGTGCTGCCACGGCACCCCCTGCTCGCCTCACCGGCCGAACTCGGCCTGGTGGCGAACCCCGACTGAACGATCTCCGTCGGCTCCGTCGGCTCCGGCCGCCGGAGCCGACGAGCAGGCCGGCACAGGGCCGCGCTGGCCTGCTCATTCGTTCACTCGATGCGTTCATCCGGGTGCCCTACGCACGCGTCGCGCCCTGCGGAACATGCCAACAATCCAACAAACATGCTAATTCCAAGATCGATTAGTATATTTGTTGGCTGGGAGGAGGGTTCCGTGCGTAGCTTTGCCGATCTTGACCGGCTACTTGATCATGTTCCGTCACGAGTTGTCAAGCACCTGAGTGCCATCGATCGTGGAGCCGGTTCCGAGCAGCTCTTCCGCATCCAGATGCCCGGCCTGCTCGACCAGCTCGCGGACCGGGCTCGGGTGCTGAGTGTGACAGCATCCTCGGCGATCGAAGGCGTGACCGTTGACAGTCCGGAACGGGCCGAGCGGATCATCCGCGGTCAGGTCGGCGGACTGCGGACCAGGGACGAACGGGAACTCGCCGGTTACCGGGACGCGCTCGACTACGTCTACCGTGAGGACTTCTCCCCGGTCAACCCGGGGCTTCTGCTGCATGTCCACCGCCTGCTCTTCCGGCGCACCCAGGGGAGCGGGGGCGCGCTGAAGGCCCAGGACAACCTCGTCGTGGACCGGGCCGCGGACGGAACGGTGACTCTGCGTTTCGTCCCGGTACCCGCGTCCGAGACCGAGTACTTTCTGGCCGAGCTGACCAGTCGTTACTCGATCGCGCGCAACAAAAATGATCACCATTCGGTTCTGCTGGTGGGCCTGTTCGCGCTGGATTTTCTCGTGATTCATCCCTTTGAGGACGGCAACGGCCGAGTGGCACGTATCATCTCGAATGCGCTGCTGCTCGACTGTGGCTACCAGATGTGCCGATATATCAGCCTTGAGAAGATTATTTCCGACAGTGCCGAAGAATACTATTCGTCCCTTCTCGCGTCCACGCATGGGTGGCATGGCAGCCAGCATGATCCGTGGCCTTGGCTCGAGTACTTCTCGGCGACCGTCGCGACCGCCTACTCCATCTTCGCGGACCGGGCGGCGGCTGGACGTTCGGGCATCAGCAAGCAGGACAGGGTTCGCGACCACATTCTGTGGCACGCTCCCCGCCGCTTCCGTCTCGACGACGTGCGTACGGCGCTGCCGGGAGTCAGCGACCAGACGATCCGCATCGCGCTGAACGCGCTGCGGGACGAAGGCCATGTGATCAGCAGCGGAGCTGGCCGGGCGGCATTCTGGACCCGTCTCGACCGGCCCGTGCCCCCCTCCGGGTAGACGCGAAGGTGCCGTGTGTCCCGCGGGACATGCCAACAATTCAACAAACATGCTAATTTCAAGATCGATTAGTATATTTATCAGTGTCGAGTGGCCTGGCCTCGGGCGGATGGCGGGCGCATCCGCTTGATCTCGATCATCGTCGCGGCATGGCACCGCGCGACCGCGTCAGCCGGGATGCCAGCCCCGCCGATCTCATCGGGTTCACAGGCTGTACGTCTGGCGCCTTGCTTGTACGGAGCGATGGCCTGTTGTACGTTCGATCTATGACCGTGTCGCCTGAAATGAGCGTCTCCGAGGCACGGGAGAGCCTGGCTGCGATCATCGATCAGGTCCGCGCCGACCACCAGCCGGTCTATCTCTCCCGTCGCGGGCGGCGGGTCGCCGCCGTCATCGACGCCGACGACCTGGACCGCATCCTCGCCTTGGCCGAGGACATGGCTGACATCCGCGAAGCCGAGCGAGCCCGTGAGGAAATGGCAGCCACCGGGCAGACACCCGTTCCCTGGGACGAGGTGAAGGCCGATCTCGGCCTGGAATGAGATATACGGTCACCATTGCTCCGGCCGCGTTCCGCCGGTTACGCAAACTCGACCCCGTCGCGCGACGCCGCGTGCAGGCTGTGATCGACCTGCTCGCCGACGACCCTCGTCCGCCAGCCGCCCGGCAGCTGGTCGGCGGCGGCGGTGAATGGCGCGTACGTACCGGCGACTACCGCGTTGTGTATGACATCCAGGACAAAGAGCTGATTATCCTAGTCGTCGCTGTCGGTCATCGCCGAGATGTCTATCGTTGATGTTCATCTGGCTTGCTCATGCGGTGGCGCGTAGGAGGAGGACGGCGCGGCCGGCGACGGGTAGGTGTTCGCCTGCGTCGAGGGGCCGGGACAGGGTGTCGAGGGTGGCGGGGAAGCCGGCGAGGTCGTCCGCGCTGGTGTCGAGCAGCAGCGTGTAGGTGGATGCCCATGGCTGGCCTGGCAGGACGATGGTCACCGGGTCGGTGTCCGGGTGCAGGATGAGCAGGAAGCTGTCGCCGGTGGCCGCGGTGCCGTCCGGCGCGTGCCAGCCGAGGGCTGTTCCGCTCAGGTGGGCGACGAGGGTGCGGACGTGCGGGGAGTTCCAGTCCGCGTCCGACATGACCGCGCCGTCCGGGCGGAACCAGGTGATGTCCGCGAGTGCCTCGGTGGTGGAGGGGCCGCCGTGGAAGAACGTCCGCCGGCACAGCGTCGGGGAGCGGCGCCGCAGCGCGATCAGGCCGCTGACCAGCGGCAGCAGCATCGGGTCGGGCCCGGCCGGGTCGGGTGCGGCTGGGCCGTCGGCGGGTGCCGGGCTGTCCGCGGGTGCCGGGCTGTCGGCGGGTGCCGGGCCGTCGGCGGGTGCCGGGCTGTCCGCGCTGGGG
>NZ_CEVIVC010000029.1:44965-48309 GCF_982290645.1 Protofrankia sp. CiP1_Cm_nod4 | reverse complement strand
CGCAGACGGTCGCCGAGACCCTTGTCGACGACAGGCTGGCCAAGAACATGGTCGCGTCCGGCCACCAGGAGTTCGACCGCGGCGATCTGCTCGCGGTCGAGTTCAGCGGCGCCGACGACGAGGCGGTGTGGATATGCGACCGGATCGCAGCCCTGCGGGGAACCCCTTTCCGGGACGACCGGGACGAGGCGCCGCGCGGCCTGAGCTGGTCGGACATGGCCGTCCTGTTCCGCAGCGTCGCCAAGGACGCCGACCCACTCGTCGCCGAACTGAAACGGCGGGACATTCCCTACGTCATCAAAGGTCTCGCCCGGCTGTTCGACGCGCCGGAGATCCAGGCCTGTGTGACGGCGTTCAGCTACATCATCGGTGAATCCGGCGCGGACGATGTGCGCGATTCCTGGAATGCCGCTGATATCGGTCTCGACGCCGCGGATCTGACCGCCGGGCTGAAAGTTCTCGACGAGGCGAAGAACTGGCAGCCGGGCGCCCGCTGGGGTTCCTACACCCTGCAGCGGACCTACCTCGACTTCCTCGAGGCCGTCGGCCTGCGGGAGGACACCGTCCCGTCGGCGGACGGCACGGTGCGCGGCGAGCTGGTGTTCTACAACCTCGGCAAGTTCAGCCAGGCGATCTCGGACTTCGAGCAGATCCACTTCCAGTCCGACCCGGCCAGGAAATACGAGGGCTTCGTGCGGTGGCTGACCCACCATGCCCCCGGCTACTACGCGGAAAGCGACGCCGACGTCGGATACGCCACCCCCGACGCGGTGACCATCGCCACCGTCCACCAGGCCAAGGGGATGCAGTGGCCGGCGGTGTTCGTCCCCGCCCTGCGGAAGAACCGCTTCCCGTCGAAGCGGCAGGGCGGGATAAACGTCTTCCACGTCATACCCGAGAACGCGGTGCCGGACGCGGAACGCTACCGGGGTACCGAAGCCGACGAGGCCCGGCTGTTCTATGTTGCCGTCACCCGGGCGCAGAAATACCTGGCGCTGTCCTTCTCGCCCGGAGGGTCATCCATGTACGCCAGGCGATCGGTGTTCTTCGATCTGGCGACCCGCAACCCGAACGTGCTCACCGCGGCACCCCCGGTGCGGACGGTCGCGCGGCTGGAACCGCGCCCGCGGCACGAGCTGCCGGATGTCACCCTGAGCTTCAGCGAGCTGAAATATCTGTTCGAGTGCCCGTACCAGTTCAAGTTGCGTTTCCTCTATGGATTCAACCCGCCGATCCATGAGGCGCTCGGCTACGGCAAGTCCGTCCACGACGTCATGGCGGAAATCCACAAGCGGGCCATCGACGGTGATCTGGCCTCGGCCGCCGAGGTCGCGGACCTGGTTGACCGGCACCTGAACGTCCCGTTCGCCTATCCGGCGCTGCGGGAGCAGCTCCGCGATGCCGCCCGCAAGGCCGTCAGCCGCTACCTCGCCGAGAACCGGGGAATCCTCGGGCAGACCCTGCACAGCGAGCAGCAGGTACAGGTACGGGTCGCCCCGGGCATCACGGTGGACGGCCGGATCGACCTCATCCGCCGCCTGGACACCAACGAGACCTCGATCGTGGACTTCAAGTCCACCGAGCGGGCCCAGGCCGAGGAGGTCACCCGCGACCAGCTGCACGTCTACGTCCTCGGCTACCAGGAGCTCACCGGCCAGCGCGCCGACCTGGTGGAGGTGCTCAACCTCGACGAGCGTTCCCGGAGCACCCGCGAAGTCGTCGACGAGTTCTTGCTCGGCGACATCCAGAACAAGATCCGAGACGCGGGGGAGGCGCTGCGCGCCAACGACCTGCCACGCCACCGGCACTGGTGCAAGGCATGCGCCACCTGCGACCTCGCCGGCATCTGCCGCGACAAGACCGCCTGACGGAGGCCGGACAAGAATCAGTAAAATCATCTGTACCTTCTGGTATCCAGATATGTCCAGATATCGCGAGTGGCGATTCCGAGAGATGACGGGGGCGGGATGGCACTGTCCAGGGCTGCGGCACGGCTGTACGCGGAGATCGGCCCCACCTGGTCCAACTGCGGTCCGTTGCAGAACCGCCTGAAGATACGGGGTGACACGCAGTTCGCCGCCGTCGTGGAGGAGCTTGTCACGGCCGGGCTGGCGGTCCTGGAGGGACGGCGGATTCGCCGAGCGGACGCCGGCGACGGCAACGCCCGCCTCCAGCCGGAGATGTCCGCCGACGCACACCAGATCTTCGACCGGCTTCCGCCGGACGGCAGCGCCATCGGTGGTCTGCAGCTCCGCGGCCTGGTCAGGCTTACCAACGATCGTTATCGGGCGGCCGTGGAGGAGCTCAAGGCCGCTGGCCTCGTCCGCCCGGGACGGGGCCGTGGCGGCACGCTCGCCCGCGCGGACGACGCGCTCCAGTCACCGGACGCCGAGGTGCCCGCAACCTCGCTGGACGACGCCAGGCTCACGCCCGCGGGCCCCGGGCAGCTGGTTCACCGGGAGTCCGAGCTGTACCAGCCGTTCGTCGACTGGTACCGGAGCGACCTCGACACCAGAACGCTCACGTTCGGCCACGTGCGCGAGACCGCGACCGCGCGTGGCCGGGCCCGGGCCAGCGGTCAGTGGTCCCGGCCCGACGTGGCCGCGGTTGAGGTGTGGAGCTCACCCCTGCTGCCCGACGTCGAACTCACGATCTCGTCCTTCGAGATCAAAAGGGCGTCGGAGGCCAACCGGCTGGAATCGCTCTATGAGGCGGCGGCGCACGGCCGGTGGGCGCACTACCCGAGTCTCGTCGTCGAAACGGCTTCTCCCGAGGCTGAACTGGCACTACGCGAGGACATCTGGCCGGAACTCGACAGGCTGAAGCTGGGTCTGTACACGATGTACAACCTTGGCGACGGGACCTTCCAGATAGAGAAGCACCTCTTTCCGCCGCGGCAGACGCCCGAGCTAGGTTACCTGGATGAGTTGCTGGAGCATTTCTTCTCGGAGGACAAAGCGTTGCGGGAGAAGTACCAGCAGGCGATCGGACGGTAGCCGGCCGCCTAAGAAGATCGGCACGAGTTTGTCGCTGTGTACGCTGACACAGCCAAAAAGCGTACACAGCGACAAACTCGTGCCAATCATGGTCTGCGTGGGTGGTTATCTCGCCTCGTCGAGCGAGGAAAGGGCCGTGGGTGGAGCCGTGACGGGGAAACGTGAAGTGTGCGAGGTCGGCAAGTGCGTCACCGCTCCGTTCGCGTACTTGTCCGGCCGTTCGATGGTGCTGCCGCGGACGGTACGGACAGGCTGGACGGGGTGGAGGCGGATGGATCGGATGCGGCGGGGGCGGCCGGTAGCGGTGTCGCCGGAGGTGTTGTGGCCGGGCGGGATTCGGTCGGGAGG
>NZ_CEVIVC010000029.1:25502-44940 GCF_982290645.1 Protofrankia sp. CiP1_Cm_nod4 | reverse complement strand
GGTACGGGGGGAGGCGGCGGGGCGAGGTCGGCCAGGGCGCGCGGCAGTGCGCGGCTGAGGGCGGTGATGCCCGGCTGGATGGTGGGGTCGCTGTGCAGGGCGATGCCGATGAAGTCGCGGCCGCTGGTCACGGCGACGCTGAGCCCGTGCCCGCGGGCGAGCGGCACGATGCCGTAGAGCTCCCGCATCGGGGCGCCGGCCAGCCGCGGGGTTCTGTTCGATCCCGGGATGTTGCTCACCACGATGTCGAACAGCAGGTTGGCGCCGCGTCCGGCCAGCGGCGCGACGAGATGGTGCACCGCGGCGGGCAGCGAGTGGGCCAGCAGCGGGAACGCGCCGGCCCCGCGGTAGGGGCCGGCGGCCTTGTTGCGTTCCATGGCGACGCGGACGGCCCGCAGCCGCCGTACCGGGTCCGGTTCGGACACCGGCAGGTCGCACAGGTATCCGGACAGGTTGTTACCCGGCCCCTGCCCCGGCCCCGCGGCGTCGGGGCGCAGCGCGACCGGGATGAGCGCCCGCGGCGCGGCTCCGCCGAGCCCACGGTCGCCGGAGTCCAGCCAGTCCCGCAGCGCCCCGGCGAGCACGGCGAGGACGACCTCGTGGGTCATGACCCGGTGCCGCTGCCGGACCCGCCGGACCGCGCCCGGATCCAGCTGGACGAGGGTCAGCCGCCGCTCCGGCGGCGTTTCCGACTGTTTCCCCGGCAGGGACGGTTTTCCCACCACGGAGGACACCGCGGACAGGCGTGCCCTGCGCAGTACCGACGCCGCGATGCCCAGTTCGCGTGTGGTCCGGCGGCTGGTCTCGACCAGTTGCCCGGCGATCAGGGAGGGGCCGGCGACCAGCGTGGGGATCGCGCTGAGCCACTGGTCCGGCCGGGGCAGCAAGCGCCATGCCACGGGCGCGCCCGCCACCGGCCCGCCCGTGGCCGTCGACCCGGCCGCGGAGGACCTGGCCGTGGCTGACGGAGCCGTTGCGGTGTCGCAGGCGAGGGCGTTCCCTTCGTTGCCGAGCGCGGTGGGCTCGTCGTACATCGCGGAAAAGAGGCGGACGCCGCCCTGGCCGTCGGTGACGGCGTGATGTGTTTTGAGCAGGAACGCGAAGCGTCCGTCGGACAGTCCAGTGATCACATGTGCTTCCCACAGCGGCCGGGCCGGATTGAGCTGGGACGCCATCGCGCTGGCGGTGTATTCGGTGAGCTGGTCGCGCGTTCCGGGGGGCGGCAGACAGCAGACCCGGATGTGTGCCTCCACCTGGAACTGCGGGTCCTCGACCCATTCCGCGGCGGCGGGCGGTAGCGCCGTCGACCGGAGGCGCTGCCGGAACTGGGGGAAACCGCTCATCCGCTCGCTGAGCAGACGGACCAGTTTCTCGACACCGACGGGGTGGTCCGGCTCGAATATCATCAGCGCGCCGATGTTCATCGGGGCCGTCCGGTCGTCCAGTTTCAGAAATGCCATGTCCAGCCCGCTCAACCGCTCGCCGGCCATCCGGCCTTCCTTTCTGTATCTCGCCTGTGTTCCGTCGCTGTGCCTCGTCGACGTGGGACGCGCCGGGGCCGTGCTGCTGTGCGCGAGAGATGCCCGCCATCGTGCTGTGCGCGGGACGTGCCCCTGTGCTGTGCGCGGGACGTGCCCTTTGTGCTGTGCACAGCACGTGCTCCTGTGCTGTGCACAGCACGTGCCTTCGTGCTATGCGCGGGCTGCGCCGGCCGCGGTGCTGCTCGGGGTGTTGAGGTGTTTGACGACTTCGCGGAAGACCATGGGGTTGGCCGCCATGGCACCATGGTTGCTGATATCGACTGGGTACAGGTCCTGCAACGTGATGTTCTGCACGCCCGGCCCGTTCAGGAACGCCGAGGCATAGGGCGTGACGACATCATCGAATTTGGACGCGATGACCGTGTACTGGACGCCGGGCACGGTTTCTCCATCCCCGTTGAGTTTGGTCAGCAGCACGGAGCCGATGGTCTGGTCGGCGCAGGCCGGCGGCATGGTCGAACCGATCAGCTGCTCGGCGCCGGGGAACTGCTTGGCCAGCGTGACCAGCTCGTTCTCCGCCATGCCGTGGTTGGACGGGGAGAGCGAGATCAGCCGGTTCACCTTGCCCGCTCCACCGAGGAACTTGATGTAGTAACGCGGCATCATGCCGCCCTGTGAGTGGCCGACGATGTCGACCTGGCTGGCGCCGGTGGCGGCCAGCACCTTGTCCACGAACGCGGCGAGCTGCTGGGCCGACTTCTCGATCGAGTCCAGGCCGTGCAGGACCGGTATTCCGGGCAGGGCGCCGTAGTCCAGCCGGAACACGGTGAATCCGGCCGCGGCGAGCACGGGCGCGGTGGTGATCCAGTAGTCGCGGGCGTTGCCGAAGGTGCCGTGTACCAGCACCACGGGACGGGGATGCTCGGCGCTCGGGCGAGCCTTCCAGTCGTCGATGTTCGGCAGCTGGACGACGCCGGCCACCTGGGCGGCGACCTGGGCCGGCGCACCGAGAACACCATCCACCGTTCGTCCTATTTTCGGGAACGACATGACGTAAAACCTCCCACCATTCCGCCGGACATCACGTGCTCAGCGAAATGCTAGCCGAAGATTGGTGTCCCGGCCGGGGCCCGGTGAAACAGAACCGTTTGTCCGGCGGCATGCCGATGTTCTTCCTTCCGGATGTTCCCGGGTTGGGATCCGGCCGTTCCCGGCTGCCGTGAGTACGGGTGTTCGTCCGGAGCCGTGGTGTACGTCGGGTGGCCGCTCGTGTCCCGTTCGGCGGAAAATCACGTCATCCGGTGGAAATTTCGCCGGTGCGCGCGCCGGGCTGTTTTCCGGTCGGATCGCCGATGTATGCGGGTTGGTGGTGGAATGCGTCCGGGTGCCGGGCCGCGGCCGGTCGGGACGGGGTGCTCCGTGGCCGGCCGGGAGGCGGCTGTCCTGGCGTTCCGGCGGGTCGCGGGGCTAGGTTGCGGTCACCGGGGCGACATCGGGCGGGCCCGTCCACGCCGCTACAGCGCGTAACCATGTTAGGCGGTCACGCTGTGTCGCCACACCGTGCTGACAGGGCTGCGCGCTTTCGTGGCCGCCCGGTGCTACTGTCACGCAGTGTCACCACGGTTCGGTTGATCGGTTCCGGTCGGTTGATCGGTTCCGGTTGACGGTGAACCCGCTCCGGCGGGCCGGCGGTGACACGAGCATGTTCCTTTCGTGCCACCGTGGGCCGGAATTTCCGGATCATCAGTGGATCGCATGGCGACGGGCACACACCGCTCATCGCCGCGCGATCCGGATCATCAGGGACGCCGGCGGGCCGCCCGATGGCGCGATCAGGATTTTTTCGCGCCGTCGCAGCGGCCCGGACTCCCGGATTCCCGGGTCCCCGGAGCAGCGATAAAGATGGCGAATGATTTCATATGCCCGGTCGTCCTGGCGATTGGTGATAACTCGAACATGAAACTGATGGTGCGGGTGGACAGGCGCTCCCCTGCGGAGCGGATTCGATTGGATTATTTCTCGGATATTGATCCGACGTCGGCCGTCGACACCGGCGCGTCGGTTCGTCGAGCGACCACCGGGGGCTGACCGTGCTGGTACCGCTCAAGGATTCCTGGTCGTTGGTCCTCGGTGTGTCCAGCGGCATGGGGCGGGCCACGGCCCGCGCGCTGGCCGCGGAGGGCGGCAACGTCATCGGGATTCACCTCGACACCGCCGACGGGCAGGAAGCCGCCGGGGAACTGGCCGCGGAACTGCGGGAACGAGGTGTCGCCGCGCATTTCTTCAACCGTAATGTCGCCGCCGCAGCCACTCGTGCCGACCTGGTGCCCCGGATCGCTGAGCTGACCGGTGACGCCGGGCTGCGCGTCGTGGTCCACTCGGTCGCCTTCGGCTCGCTGCTGCCTTTCGTGCCCCCGCCCACGGCCACGGATGTGCCCACGGCCACGGTCACGGCTGTGCCCGACGCGCGGGGCGGTGGCACCATCACGGCGAGGCAGATGGCCATGACCCTCGACGTGATGGCGCACAGCCTCGTCTACTGGACGCAGGATCTGCTGGCCGCCGGGCTGCTGCGGGCCGGCGCCAAGATCTATGCGCTGACCAGCGCCGGGAGCTCCCTGGTGATTCCCAGCTACGGGGCCGTCTCGGCGGCCAAGTCGGCGCTGGAGTCGCACGTCCGGCAACTCGCCGTGGAGCTCGCGCCGCGCGGGGTGGCGGTCAACGCGCTGCGCCCCGGCACGACGATCACGCCCGCGTTCCGGAAGATCCCGGGCAGCGCGCAGTTCGACGACGCCTGCCTCGCCCGCAATCCGCACCGGCGGCTGACCCGGCCCGAGGACGTCGGTGAGGCGATCGTCGTCCTGTCCGCCAGCGATTCGTCCTGGGTGACGGGAAACGTGATCGGTGTCGACGGCGGCGAACTGATCGGGACGTGACACTCCGCCGGTCCCGCCCGGCGGGGTGGCCCGAGGACGCCGGCCGGTGACGAGACGGAGACGAACAGGCCCGCGGCACCGCGGGGAAGAACGGGCCCACGGCCCGGCGGAAACGTGATCGCGCTGCTTTCGGCCGTCCGGAACAGGCACAACGGGAAACCGGGCCAGGCGTGACGAGAAAAAGCGGAAAAAGAAGAAAAAGGATGCGATAAATGACCAGGAACCTGGAGATCGCGGTGGACCGGGAGGAGCTGCGCGCCCTCGTCGCGGACACCCTCGAACGGTCGCCGGCCGAGGTGACCGACGACGCCGACTTCGTCGGCGAGCTCGACCTCGACTCACTGATGGCGCTGGAGATAGTGGTGCGTCTGGAGAAGCGCTACCGCATCAGGGTGAAGGACGAGGAGTTCGCCAGCATCACCTCGCTGAACGGGATCTACGATCTGCTGACGGCCAAACTCGGGGGGACCTGACGTGCCCGGCGACATCCGTCCGGTCGCCGTGGTGACCGGTGGTTCCCGCGGCATCGGGCGGGCCGTGGTGCGGCAGTTGGCCGCCGACGGTTTCGACGTGGCGTTCTGTTACCACAGCCGTCCCGACGCCGCGGAGGAGGCCGTCGCCGAGGCGGCGGCCCACGGCGGACGGGTGATCGCCCGCAAACTGGACATCGCGGACGCCGGCGAAGCCCGGGCGCTGGTCTCCGCCGCCGAGGACGAGCTCGGGCCGGTAGACGCGGTGGTCGCCTCCGCCGGTGTTGTGCGGGACAACCCCCTGGTGCGGATGACCGACGACGAATGGCGGACCGTGCTCGGCACCAACCTCGACGGCACGTACAACATCTGCCGGGCGGCAATCTTCTCCTTCATGAAACGCCGTACCGGCTGTGTCGTGACGATGTCCTCGGTGGCGGGTGTGCACGGCAGCGCGAAACAGACGAACTACGCGGCGTCCAAGGCCGGTGTCATCGGCTTCACCCGCGCGCTGGCGAAGGAGTGCGGGCCGTTCGGGATACGGGCCAACGCGGTCGCGCCCGGCCTCATCGACACCGACATGATCAGCGGTCTCGGGCCGTTGCGCGAGCGGCTCGTCGAGCGTATTCCGTTGGGCCGGGTGGGGAGCCCGGACGACGTGGCCGCCCTCGTCTCCTTCCTCCTTTCCGACCGGGCCGGCTACATCACCGGCCAGGTATTCGGTGTGGACGGCGGGCTGGTCGTGTGACCGGCCCGCGTCCGAGGTTCTTTTCCGGGCCCGGGGTTCCCGGCGCTTCGGGGCCGGCCGGCGGACCCGTGCCCACTGGTGTTTTCCGAGGAGCCCGATGACGACGACCACCCGCACCGGTGAAGCATGGCTGCGGCGCTTCCACCCGGTGCCGCACGCCACCGCCCGGCTGCTCTGCCTGCCGCACGCCGGTGGCTCGGCGAGCTTCTACTTCCCGGTCTCGCGGGCGCTGTCCGCTTCTGCGCCGGCCTCGATACCGGCCTCGATACCGGTCTTGATGCCGGCATCGGCGCAGGCGCCGGTGTCCGCCTCGCGGCCGGCATCGGTCGAGGTGCTGGCGGCCCAGTATCCCGGCCGGCAGGACCGGCGCAGCGAGACCTGCGTGGAGGACGTCGGGGAGCTTGCCGACCACCTCGTCGAGGCGCTGGCGGGCTGGACCGACCGGCCGCTGGCCCTGTTCGGGCACAGCATGGGCGCCACCGTCGCCTTCGAGGTCGCCCGGCGGCTGGCGGGTGCCGGTGTGACCGTCGCGGCGCTGTTCGTCTCCGGCCGCCGCGCGCCCTCCCGGCAGCGGGCCGAGAACATCCACCGCGGCCCGGACGACCTGCTGCTGGCCGAGCTGAAAGCGCTCAGCGGAACCGGGGAGAAGGTGTTCGGCGACAGCGAACTGCTCGACCTCGTGCTGCCGGTGATCCGCAGTGACTACAAGGCGGCCGAAACATATCGCTACCAGCCCGGGCCGAAGCTGGCCTGCCCGATCGTCGCCCTGGTCGGGGACAGCGATCCGAAGGTCACGGCCGACGACGCCCGGGCCTGGGCGGACCACACCACGGCGCGGTTCGAGATGGCGGTCTTCCCCGGTGGCCACTTCTACCTGACCGAACACCGCCCGGCCGTCGTCCACACGATCCTGGACCGTCTCGCGCGGTTCTGCGGCTGACTTCTCCCGTTTCTGTCTTCTTTCGTGACCGATCCGCCCACCCGGGCTCGTCGCAGCGATTCTGTCATAATCATTTCCTGGTTGTTCGGTAGTTCAGTCGTGATGTGCCGCCATTCCATGGTGATGTTTGTTCCGGATGTTGTACCGCTTTTGTTCCCGGTCGGCCGTGACGTGGTTCCCCCGCGGTGGGCGGTCTGCTACCGGCGGCCGTCGGGCCGCCGGGCCGTCGAACCGCCGGGAAATCAGGTGGACGACGTCGGCGGCACGGCTTTTCCCTGTTTCGACCGGAGGTGGCCTTGTACCAGTCGGAGGTGGCGATGAGCGGTTCCGAAGCCGTCCCGGACGTGCCGTCGGTGCGCCCGGACCGCCGGATCGCCGTTGTCGGCATGTCCTGCCGCCTGCCCGCGGCACCCGGCCCCGACGCCTTCTGGCGGCTGCTGCGCGGCGGGACGTCCGCCATCACCGAGGCGCCGGCGGACCGTTGGGGCCCGCCCGGCCCCTTCGACGGCGAGCTGTCCCGCCCCGGCGGCTGGCAGGGCGGGTTCCTCGAGCAGGTCGACCGGTTCGACGCGGAGTTCTTCGGTATCTCCCCGCGCGAGGCCGCCACGATGGACCCCCAGCAGCGGCTGATGCTCGAACTCGGCTGGGAGGCGCTGGAGGACGCCGGGATCGTCCCCGGGACGCTGCGCGGCACCCGCGGCGGCGTGTTCGTCGCGGCGATGTGGGACGACTACGCCACCGTGCTGCGCCGGGGCGGGCCGGCGGCGGTCAGCCAGCACACCATGACCGGGCTGCACCGCAGCGTCATCGCGAACCGGCTGTCGTACAAGCTGGGTCTGCGCGGCCCGAGCCTGGTCGTCGACACGGGCCAGTCCTCCTCGCTCGTCGCGATCCACCTGGCCTGCGAGAGCCTGCTGCGGGAGGAGTGCTCCGTCGCGCTCGTCGGCGGAGTGAACCTCATGCTCGCCGCCGAGAGCACCGTGACGGTCGACCGGCTCGGCGCGCTGTCGCCCGACGGGCGCTGCCACACCTTCGACGCGCGCGCGAACGGCTTCGTCCGCGGCGAGGGCGGGGCCGTCGTCGTCCTCAAACCCCTCGCCCTGGCCCAGGCGGACGGCGATCCGATCCACTGCGTGATCCTGGGCAGCGCGGTCAACAACGACGGCGGTGGCGACACCCTGGTCACCCCGGACCAGGCCGGGCAGGAGGACGTCCTGTGGCAGGCGTGCGCCCGGGCCGGCATCGACCCGGGCGACGTGCAGTACGTCGAGATGCACGGGGCCGCGACCAGGGTCGGCGACCCGGTGGAGGCCGCCGCTCTCGGCGCAGCCCTCGCCGCCGCCAGGGCGGGCCGGTCGCCTCTGCGGGTGGGCTCGGTCAAGACCAACATCGGGCATCTCGACGGCGCGGCCGGTATCGCCGGCCTGGTGAAGACCGTCCTCTGCGTCCGCAACCGGGAATTCGTCCCGAGCCTGAACTTCCAGGCGCCGAACCCGCGGATTCCGCTGGACGCGCTGAACCTGGCCGTTGCGGTGAGCACGCAGCACTGGCCGGACGAGGGCCGCGGCCGCGTCGCCGGCGTCAGCGCGTTCGGCATGGGCGGCACCAACTGCCACGTGCTGCTCACCGAGGCGCCGGAGCCGGACCGCCGGGACGGCACCCGCGAGCACACCCGCGACGACACGCACGACGACGGGGGCGACGGCACATGTGCCGTCACGCGTGACGGCACGCGGGGGGAACGGGGGAGCGAGCCGCCGGCGGTGCCCTGGGTGCTCTCCGGCCGCGGCGCCCGGGCACTGCGGGAGCAGGCGAAGCGGCTGCGCTCCCACCTCGACGATCATCCGGAGCTCGAACCGGCCGACGTGGCCTACTCGTTGGCGACCACCCGTACCGCCTTCCGCCACCGCGGCGGACTGGTCGCCCGGGACCGGGCCGGCCTGCTGCGCGGCCTGGACGCCCTGGCCGAGGGACAGGAGTTCCCCGGCCTGGTGCGTGGGACCGCCGGCGACGCCGGCGTGCTGGCGTTCCTCTTCGCCGGCCAGGGGGTGCAACGGCCGGGCATGGGCGGGCAGCTGCGCGGCCGCTTCCCGGTCTTCGCCGAGGCCTTCGACGAGGTGTGCGCACACCTGGACAGCCACTTCGACCGTTCGGTGCGCGACGTCGTCCTCGCCCCGGAGGGATCGCCGGACGCCGCGCTGCTCAACCGGACGGACTACACGCAGGCGGCGCTGTTCGCGCTGGAGACCGCGCTGTGCCGGCTGGTGCTGCGGTGGGGCCTACGGCCCGGCTTCCTGCTCGGCCACTCCCTCGGCGAGCTGACCGCCGCCCACGCCGCCGGCGTCCTGGACCTCGCCGACGCGTGCGCGCTGGTGGCCGCGCGCGGCCGGCTGATGCACGGGCTTCCCTCCGGCGGCGCGATGGTCGCGCTGCAGGCCACAGAGGAGGAGGTGCTGCCGCTGCTCGCCGGCCGCGAGGCGCACCTGAGCATCGCCGCGGTCAACGCGCCGACGGCGACCGTGATCTCCGGCGAGGAGCCGGCGGCCCTGGCCGTCGCCGCCCACTTCGAGGCCGCCGGACGCAAGACCACCCGGCTGCGGATCAGCCTTGCCTCGCACTCGCCGCTGGTGGACGGCATGCTGGCCGAGTTCGGCGAGGTGGCACGGGGCCTGTCGTTCGCGCCGCCGCGCATCCCGATCGTCTCGACCGTCACCGGCGAGCCGGCCTCCGCCGCGGACCTGTGCGCACCCGGATACTGGGTGCGCAACGTCCGCCAGGCGGTCCGGTTCCGTGACGGCGTCCGGCAGCTGCGGGCGCACGGCGTCACCGCGTTCCTGGAGCTCGGCCCGGACGGTGTGCTCTCGGCGCTGGCCCAGGACTGCCTGGCCACCCCGTCCGCGCACACCCCGGAGATCGCCGTGGTGCCGGCGCTGGCCAAGGACCAGCCCGAACCCGACGCGCTGCTCACCGCCGTCACCAGCCTGCACGTCCACGGGATCACGCCGGACTGGGACGAGCTGTTCGCCGACCGGGACCGCCGGCCGGTGCGGCTGCCGACGTACGCGTTCGCCCGCCGGCGCCACTGGGTGGACGTGTCCGCGCCCGGCGACGGTGGCCGCAGCCCGATCGACGGTGGCGCCGGTGACCGTCCGGTCATCACGGCCGCGACGGCCGCGACGGCCGCGACGGCGGAGGCGGCGGAGGCGGAGGCGGTCGAGGAGCTGGAGCCGCGGGTCGCGCTGGCCCACAGCCTGGCCGGGCGCTCCGACGCCGAGCGGGAGGAGATCCTCGCGGACCTGGTCGGCCGGCACGTCGCCGTCCTGCTCGGGCACACCTCGCCGGACTCCGTCGACGTGGGCTCGGCGTTCCGGGACCTCGGCTTCGACTCGCTCACCGGCGTCCGGCTGTGCCAGCGTCTGGCCGAGGCCACCGGGGTACCGGTGCCGGCCACGGTGCTGTTCGAACATCCCACGCCACTGGCCCTGGCACGTCATCTCAACCGCGAGATCCCGGGCGGTCAGGCCGCCGTCCCGGGAGGCGCCGTGTCCGGCGTTCCGGCAGGTGCCGCCTCCGGCACCGACGAGCCGATCGCCATCGTCGCGATGGCCTGCCGCTATCCCGGCGGGGTGCGCACCCCGGAGCAGCTGTGGGAGCTCGTCGCCGGCGGCCGGGACGCCATCGGAGGCTTCCCCACCGACCGTGACTGGGACGTCGACGCCCTGTACCGGCCCGGCCGGGCCGAGCCGGGGCGCACCTACGTCGACACGGGCGGCTTCCTCGACGACGCCGCCCTGTTCGACCCCGGCTTCTTCGGCATCTCCCCGCGCGAGGCGGCGGCGATGGACCCGCAGCAGCGGCTGCTGCTGGAGACCGCCTGGGAGGCGGTCGAACGGGCCGGTATCGCGCCCGAGGCGCTGCACGGCAGCCGGACCGGGGTCTTCGTCGGCGCCATGCCCCAGGACTACGGCCCGCGCCTGCACCAGGCCCAGCAGGGCCTGCACGGCCACCTGCTGACCGGCACCACGCTCAGCATGATCTCCGGCCGGATCGCGTACGTCCTCGGCCTGCGCGGCCCGGCGATCACCGTTGACACGGCGTGCTCGTCGTCGCTGGTCGCCCTGCACATGGCCGCGGCGGCGCTGCGGCGCGGCGAGTGCACGCTGGCGCTTGCCGGCGGGGTCACGGTGATGTCCGGCCCCGGCATGTTCGTGGAGTTCAGCCAGCAGCGCGGGCTGGCCCCCGACGGCCGGTGCAAGCCGTTCTCCTCGGACGCGGACGGCACCGCCTGGTCCGAGGGCGTCGGCCTGCTGATGCTGACAACCCTCTCCGAGGCCCGTCGAGCGGGCCATCCGGTGCTGGCTCTCCTGCGGGGTTCGGCGGTCAATTCCGACGGCGCGAGCAATGGCCTGACCGCGCCGAACGGCGCGGCGCAGGAACGGGTGATCCGCGACGCCCTAGCGGACGCCCGGCTGGCCCCCGACGAGGTGGACGTAGTCGAGGCGCACGGCACCGGCACCACGCTCGGGGACCCCATCGAGGCCCGGGCCGTCCTGGCCGCCTACGGGCAGGGCCGCAGCGCGGACGAACCGCTGCTGCTGGGGTCGATGAAGTCCAACATCGGCCACGCCCAGGCGGCCGCGGGCGTGGCCGGTGTGATCAAGATGGTCATGGCGATGCGCCACGGCCTGCTGCCGGCTACCCTGCACGCCGGGACGCCGAGCCCCCACGTGGACTGGTCCGCCGGCGCGGTCACCCTGCTGGGCCAGGCGCGGCCCTGGCCGGAGCGTGACCGTCCCCGGCGGGCCGCCGTGTCGTCCTTCGGTATCAGTGGCACCAACGCACACACCATCGTCGAGCAGGCGCCGGCCGAGCGGAGCCCCGCCGGCCGGGGCCCAGCCGATCATCTTCCCGCCGGCCAGCCGCCGGCCGGTCAGGGCCTGCCCGGCGGCGTACCGGCCGCCGGCGCGTCCGGCCCCGCCCCGGCGCGTGTCTGGGTGCTGTCCGCCACCAGTGCGGACGCGCTGCGGGCGCAGGCCGAGCGGTTGCGCTCCCACGTCGAGGAACACCCCGCCCTCGACGTGACGGACGTGGCATGGTCCCTGGCCAGCGGCCGGTCCGCGTTCGAGCACCGGGCCGCGGTCGTCGGCCGGGACCGCGGCGAACTGCTCGCCGGACTGCGCGGCCTCGCCCTGGGCGGACCGCGGGCCGCGGCGGTGCTCCAGGGCACCGCCGCGGCCGCCGGCCGGGGGAAGCTGGCCATGCTGTTCACCGGCCAGGGCGCGCAGCGGCCGGGCATGGGCCGGCGGCTGCGCGAGGCCTCCCCAGTGTTCGCCCGCTCTCTGGAGGAGGTGTTCGCCGCCTTCGACGGGCACCTCGACCGCCCGCTGCGCGACGTCATGTTCGCCGAGCCCGGCACGGCCGGAGCGCGGACGCTGAACGGGACCGCGTACGCCCAGCCGGCGCTGTTCGCCCTCGAGGTGGCGCTGTTCCGCCTGACCGAGTCCTGGGGCGTGCGGCCGGACTTCCTCGTCGGGCACTCGATCGGTGAGCTCTCGGCGGCGCACGTCGCCGGGGTGCTGTCCCTGGCCGACGCGGCCACGCTGGTCACCGCCCGCGGCCGGCTGATGCAGGCCCTGCCCGCCACCGGAGCGATGGTGTCGGTGGCGGCCGGCGAGGCCGAGGTCGCCGCACTGCTGGCCGCCCGCGAGGGAGGCGAGGGAGGCGGAGGCCGCGGAGGAGGGGTCGCCGTCGCAGCCGTGAACGGCCCGGCGGCCACCGTGATCTCCGGTGACTCCCGGGCGGTGGACGAGATCGCGCGCGTCCTGCGGGAACAGGGCAGGCGGACAGCGCGCCTGCGCACCAGCCACGCCTTCCACTCCCCGCACATGGACGGCATGCTGGAGGAGTTCCGGCAGGTCGCGCGGTCCGTGACGTTCGCGCCGCCACGGATCGCGATCGTCTCCGGGCTCACCGGCGAGCCGGCCAGCCCGCGGCACCTCACCGACCCCGACTACTGGGTGCGGCACGCGCGTGAGACGGTGCGTTTCCACGACAGCGTGCGCTGGCTGGAAACGGCCGGTGTGACGAGGTTCTGCGAACTCGGGCCGGACGGCGTGCTGACCGCGATGGCGCACGACTGCCTCACCGCGGCCGCGGCCGCCACCACGGCACGGATCGCGCTGCTGCGCCGGGACAGGCCCGAGGACCAGGCCGTGGCCGGCGCGCTCGCGACGCTGTTCACCGTGGGGGTGCGGCTGGACTGGCAGGGGATCTTCGCCGGAGCCGGTGCACGCCGCGTCGACCTGCCCACCTACGCCTTCCAGCGGGAACGCTTCTGGCTGGCCCCCGCCCCGGCAACCACCTCCGTCCTGGCAGCCACCTCCGCACCGGTGGCCGTCGAGGCCGGCACCACGGTCACCGCCGCGGGCCGCGCGTTCGAGGTGCTGCTCGGCGCGCGCAGCTCACCGGCCGGGGCCGACGGCTTGCTGCTCACCGGCTGGTTGTCCGTGCCGGAGCAGCCGTGGCTGGCCGACCATACGATCATGGGGGCCGTCCTGCTGCCGGGAACGGCCTGCGCGGAACTCGCGCTGCACGCGGGACGCCGCCTCGGTGCCGGGCGTCTGGAGGAGCTCACCCTGCACCGCCCGGTGCCGCTCCCCGCGGACAGCGCGGTCCACGTCCGGGTGACCGTGGACGCGGCCGATGCCGCCGGGAGCCGTTCCGTGCGGCTGTACACGCGGCCGGACATCGCAGCGGACGGCCGCGACGCCGACGAACAGCAGTGGACGCTGCACGCCGAGGGCGTGCTCGCGCCGGAGGGGAACGCGCCGCCGCCCGGTCTCGAGGTGTGGCCTCCCGAGGGCGCCGAACAGCTCCAGGTCGACGACCTCTACCAGCGGCTGGCCGGGCGCGGCTACGACTACGGTCCCGCTTTCCGGGGACTCCGGTCGGCCTGGCGCCGGCAGGACGAGCTGTTCGCGGAGGTGGTCCTGCCCGAAGCCGCGCAGACCCGCCGAGCCGGTACCACCGGTCCTGACAGTGTCACCGGTGGCGACGGTGCCACTGGTGCCGGCGGCGACGGCGTCAACAGTGGAGACAGCGTCAACGGTGCCGGCGGAGCCAGCGGGTACGCGCTGCATCCGGCGCTGGTGGACGCCGCGTTGCACCTGGTCGTGGCTGAGGGCCCGCACGACGGCGACGGCGGGATCGTGCCGTTCTCCTTCAGCGGGTTCACCATCGGCCGGCCCCGGGACGGCTCGAACGTCACGACCGCCCGGGTACGGATCACACCGCACGGCCCGGACGCGGTGTCGGTGACGATCGCCGACGGCACCGGCGTGCCGGTTGCCTGGATCCGGCAGGTCGCGTTCCGGCGGATGGGGCCGCGGCAGCTCCAGGACGCCCGCGGCACCGGCCGTGACGCCCTGTTCCGGGTCGACTGGGTCGAGTTCGACCCGGCGAGCGGCACACGGAACGGTGGCACGCGGGCTGGTGGCACGCGGAACGGTGACATGCCGGCGGGCCGCTGGGCGGTGTTGGGACCGGCCATCGACGCGCTGGCTGCGGCGGTCGACGCCGCGGGCATCGCGCTGGACGGCTACCCGGACCTGGACGCGTTGCGTGCCGCCGTAGAGGCGGGCGCGGTGACGCCGGAGGTGGTGTTCGCACCTGTCAGGCCCGCAGCGCACGAACCCGCACAAAACTCTCCGGCTTCTCCGGCGGACGACCCTCTCCGGCCCGCTGACGTCCACCTCGCGGTGACGCGGGCGCTGGAGCTGGCGCAGTCGTGGCTGTCCGACCGGTCGCTGGCCGCGTCCAGGCTGGTGGTGCTGACCCGCGGCGCGGTCGGCGCCGGCGCGTCCGCGATCACCGATCTGGCCGGTGCCGCGGTCTGGGGGCTGCTGCGCTCGGCGCAGTCGGAGCACCCCGGCCGTTTCGTACTCGCCGACTGTGACGAAGGCGAGCCGTCCTGGCACGCGTTCGTCGCCGCGCTCGTCACCGACCGTGTCCAGCTGGCGGTGCGGGACGCCACGGTGTATGTCCCCGCGTTGGTGCGAGCGGCCCCGATCACCCCAGCTACCCCAGCTACCCCAGCAACCCCGGCAACCCCAGCCGCCCCGGCCGCCCCGGCCGCGGATGAGTGGCCCCGCCGGTTCGACGGGACCGGCACGGTGCTGCTGACCGGGGCGTTCGGTGGGCTGGGCCGGCTGGTCGCCCGGCATCTGGTCACCCGGCACGGGGTGCGCCGGCTGGTGCTGACCAGCCGGCGGGGCGCCGCGGCCGCGGGCGCCGGCGACCTGGTCGCCGAACTGACCGCGCTGGGCGCGGACGTGCGGGTCGTGGCCTGTGACGTCGCCGACCGGACCGGGGTCGCCGCGCTGCTGGCCGGTATCCCCGCCGAGCATCCGCTGCGCGCGGTGGTGCACGCCGCCGGGGTCATCGACGACGCGACCATCGAGTCGCTGACCCTCGAGCGGGTCGGTGGCGTCCTGCGCGCGAAGGTCGACGCCGCCTGGCACCTGCACGAGCTGACCCGGGACCACGACCTGTCGGCGTTCGTGCTGTTCTCCTCGATCTCCGGCCTCGTCGGGGCCGCCGGCCAGGGCAGCTACGCCGCCGCGAACGCGTTCCTGGACGCCCTGGCGCACCACCGCGCCCGGGCGGGGCTCGCCGCGACGTCCCTGGCCTGGGGGCTGTGGGACCAGCCCGCCGGCCTGGCCGGCGGCCTGCGGCCCGTCGACGTGCGGCGGATGGCCCGTGCCGGTGTCGCGGCCCTGCCCGAGCAGGCCGGCCTCGCCCTGTTCGACGACGCCCTCGTCCGTGACGACGCCCTGCTGGTCGCTTTGCGAACGAATCTAGTTGCGCTGCGTGAGCAGGCTGCCATCGGTGGGGTGCCGGAGGTGATGCGCGCCCTGCTGCCCACCGCCGGTGGGCGCCGGCCGCGCACAGGCGGCAGCCCGACCGCTGCCGGGAACGCTCCCGGCGCTGAGGGCTTCGCGGGCGCCGGAGGCCCTGCGGGCGCAGAGGGCTCCGCGGGCACCGACGGCGGTACGGACGCCGGGAACTTCGGGACGGCCGGGACCTTCGGGACGGCCGGGAGCTCCGGGAGCGTCGGGGGCACGGCCGTGGGCGGGCTGGCCGCGCTCGGCCCGGTCGAGCGGGAACGGGTGCTGCGTGAGCTGGTGCGTTCCGAGACGGCCGCCGTGCTCGGCCACGCCGGGGCGGCCGTGGTGCGCGACGACGTGGCCTTCCGGGCACTCGGGTTCGACTCGCTGACCTCGGTGGAGCTGCGCAACCGGCTGGGTACGGCAACGGGGCTGCGGCTGCCCGCCACCGTGCTGTTCGACCATCCGACACCCGCGGAGCTGGTGGAGCACCTGCTCACACAGGTGCCCGGCGGCGAGGCCGCGACCGCGTCCGCCACGGCCGCCGGTACCGCGGCCCCGGCGGCCGTGACCACGCCCGCCACCGAGGCGGAACCGATCGCGATCATCGCGATGGCCTGCCGGTATCCCGGTGGGGTCACCTCCCCGGAGGAGCTGTGGGGGCTGGTGTCCACCGGCACCGACGCGATCTCGACCTTCCCGACGAACCGCGGCTGGGACGTCGACGCGCTCTACGACCCGCGTCCCGGACGCCCGGGACGCAGCTACACCCGCGAGGGCGGCTTCCTGCACGACGCCGACGAGTTCGACCCGGAGCTGTTCGGTATCTCGCCGCGCGAGGCCGTGGCGATGGACCCGCAGCAGCGGCTGCTGCTGGAGACGAGCTGGGAGGCGTTCGAGCGGGCCGGGCTGGACCCGACCGCCCTGCGTGGCAGCGACACCGGCGTGTTCGCCGGCGTGATGTACCACGACTACGGCACGGCCGCCGCCGGTACGGCGCAGGACGGGGAGGGCTACCTGCTGACCGGCACCACGGGGAGCGTGCTGTCCGGGCGGGTGGCCTACACCTTCGGCCTGCACGGCCCGGCGGTGACGCTGGACACGGCGTGCTCGTCGTCGCTGGTGGCGCTGCACCTGGCCGCTCAGGCGCTGCGGCGGGGGGAGTGCTCGCTGGCGCTGGCCGGCGGCGTGACCGTGATGTCGACGCCGAACACCTTCGTGGAGTTCAGCCGGCAGCGCGGGCTGGCAGCGGACGGGCGTTGCAAGTCCTTCGCCGCCGCCGCCGACGGCACCGGCTGGTCCGAAGGTGTGGGCCTGCTGCTGTTGGAGCGGCTGTCGGACGCGCGCCGGAACGGGCATCCGGTGCTGGCGGTGCTCCGTGGGTCGGCGGTGAACTCCGACGGCGCGAGTAACGGGCTGACCGCGCCGAACGGGCCCGCGCAGCAGCGGGTGATCCGACGGGCGCTGGCGGATGCCCGGGTGGCGGCGGCCGAGGTGGACGTGGTGGAGGCGCACGGTACGGGGACGAAGCTGGGGGACCCGATCGAGGCGCAGGCGCTGCTGGCGACCTACGGGCGTGACCGGCCGGCGGACCGTCCGCTGTGGCTGGGGTCGATCAAGTCGAACATCGGGCACACCCAGGCCGCCGCCGGCGTCGCCGGTGTGATCAAGATGGCGCTGGCGATGCACCACGGTCTGCTGCCGGCGACCCTGCACGTGGACGAGCCCTCCTCGCAGGTCGACTGGGCCGCCGGGGCGGTGCGGCTGCTGACCGCGCCGACCCCCTGGCCGGACGTCGACCGGCCCCGGCGGGCCGTGGTGTCCTCCTTCGGGATCAGTGGCACGAACGCGCACGTCGTCCTGGAACAGGCCGCCGCGCGGCCCACGGCACCCCAGCTTCCCGCCGCTCCGGCCGGCGTGACATCGGCCACCGCGGCACCGGTCGGTGCCGACACGTCCGTCATCCTGGACTCCGTCATTCTGGACACGGTCGACAGGCCGGCACCCCCGGTGACGCTCGGCTCCGCCCCCGAGGAGAACACCCCCGAGGAGAACACCCCCGAGGAGACCGCCCCCGAGGAGACCGCCGATAGGCGTCCCGCCGGGACCGTCCTGCCCTGGGTGATCTCGGGGCACACCGACGCCGCGCTGCGGGCGCAGGCCCGGCGTGTGCACGCGCACGCGGCCGCGCACGGCGAGCTGAACCGCGCCGACATCGGTTACTCGCTGGCGACGACGCGGGCCGTGCTCGCGCGGCGCGCGGTGGTGCTGGCCGATGATCATGCAGGTTTCCTGCGGGGCCTCGCCGCGGTGGCCGACGGCGGGCCGCTGCCTGACGGCGCGCTGGTGGCCGAGGCCGTCCAGGGTGCCGGGGCCGTCCAGGCTGTCGAGGTCGTCCGGGGCGCGGCCGGGCCCACCGGCGGGCCGGTGCTGGTCTTTCCCGGGCAGGGCTCGCAGTGGGCCGGTATGGCGGCGGGGCTGCTGGACTCCTCGCCGGCGTTCGCCGCCCGGATCGCCGAGTGCGCCGACGCGCTGGCCCCGCACGTCGACTGGTCCCTGCTGGACGTCCTGCGTGGCGGTGGCGGGCCGGCGGAGCTGGAGCGGGTGGACGTCGTCCAGCCGGTGCTGTTCGCCGTGATGGTGTCGCTGGCGGCGCTGTGGGCCGAGTACGGCGTCCGGCCGGCTGCCGTGGTCGGCCACTCCCAGGGTGAGATCGCGGCGGCGTACGTGGCCGGCGCGCTGTCGCTGCCGGACGCCGCCCGGGTCGTGGCGCTGCGCTCCCGGGCGCTGGCGGCCCTGACCGGCCGCGGCGGCATGCTCTCCGTGGCGCTCGCACCGCAGGAGGTGGCCCGGCGCACCCCGCACTGGGGTGAGCGGGTCTGGCTGGCCGCGGTGAACGGGCCGCGTTCGGTGGTCGTCTCCGGCGAGCCCGGGGTGCTGGCGGCCCTGGCGGCGGACTGCGCCGCCGCGGACGTCCGCACCCGCATGCTCCCGGTCGACTACGCTTCGCATTCGCCGCATGTCCGGGATGTGCGAACGGAGCTGCTCGAGGCGCTGGCCGGCATCGCCCCGCGTCCGGCCGAGATCCCCTTCTACTCCACGGTGACCGGCGGCCCGGTCGAGACGTCCTTGATGGACGCCGGGTACTGGTACCGCAACCTCCGACGGACCGTGCTGTTCGAGCCGGCGGTCCGTGCCCTGCTGCGGGACGGGCACACCACCTTCATCGAGTCCAGCCCGCATCCGGTGCTGACGATGGGCATCGAGGAGACCGCCGCGGACGCCGGCGCCGACGTGCTGGCCACCGGCTCGCTGCGGCGCGACGACGGCGGCCGGCGGCGGTTCCTCACCGCGGTGGCCGAGGCCCACGTGCGCGGCGTCCGGGTCGACTGGCGGGCCGCGTTCAACGGCGTTGAGGCGCGCCGGGTCGACCTGCCCACCTACGCCTTCCGCCGCCGGCGCTACTGGCTCGGCGATGGCCGGGCTCCCGGCGGGCACCAGGCGCCGGCCGCCGGCGCGGGGCCGGCCGAGGAGCGGTTCTGGGACGCCGTGCGACGCGCGGACCTGGCCGCGCTGACCGCCACTCTCGACGCTGACATCGACGCCGACCAGCCGTTGCGCGCGGTGCTGCCCGCGCTGTCGGCCTGGCGGCGGCGGCAGGTCGACAGCGCGGCGGTCCGCGACTGGCGGTACCGCGTCACCTGGAAGCCGCTGGTGGAAGCCCCGCTGGTGGATGTCCCGCTGGTGGATGCCCCGCTGGTGGATGCCTCGGTGGGGGAGACAGGACTGTTGGACGCCCCGGCGGTGCTGTCGGGAACGTGGCTGCTGCTGGCTCCGGCCGAGTCGCCCGACCAGGCCCTGGTGGCGGCGTGTGCCACGGCCCTGTCCGGCCGTGGCGCGCGGGTCGTGCGCGTCGAGCCCACCACGGCGGAGCTGGACCGCGGCGCGTTGGCCCGCCTGCTCCGCCGCTCGCTGCCG
>NZ_CEVIVC010000029.1:10083-24901 GCF_982290645.1 Protofrankia sp. CiP1_Cm_nod4 | reverse complement strand
AGCAGGCCGTGGTTGGTGAGGTGCTGCCGGAGCAGGTGACGGCCGATGGGGTGCTGTCACTGCTCGGCCTGGACGAGCGGCCCCTGCCCGGCCTGCCCGGGGTGAGCGGGGGACTGGCCGGCACGCTGGCCCTCGGCCAGGCCCTCGGTGATCTCGGTATCGAGGCGCCGCTGTGGTGCGTGACTTCCGGCGCGGTGTCGGTCGCGCCGTCGGATCGCCTGCGCAGCGCGGCGCAGGCCCAGGTGTGGGGGCTCGGCCGCGTCATCGGGCTGGAGCATCCCCGGCGCTGGGGCGGGCTGATCGACCTGCCCGAGGCCGTCGACACCCGGACACCGGCCCGGTTGGCCGCGCTGCTCGGCGGTACCGCCGGCCGGACCGGCGCCGGCCGTACCGCAGGCCGTACCGCAGGCCGGAGCGCTGCCGGTGGCGGAAGCGGCGCCGTCGGTGGAAACGGCGCCGGTGGCGAGGACGAGGTAGCGCTGCGGCCGGCCGGCGTGTTCGCCCGCCGGCTGGTCAGGGCGGCCGTGCCGGCGCCGGCGGACCGTCGCTGGCAGCCGAGGGACACCGTCATGGTGACCGGCGGCACCGGCGCCCTCGGCGCGCACGCCGCCCGCTGGCTGGCCCGTGCCGGTGCCGGGCACCTGGTGCTCACCAGCCGCCGCGGGGGGGACGCGCCCGGCGCGTCCGACCTGCGCGCGGAGCTGGAAGGCCTGGGCGCGCGCGTCACGATCGCAGCCTGTGACGTCGCCGACCGCGCCGCGGTCGACGCCCTCCTCCACAGCCTCGACGCCGAAGGCGCCGTGATCAGCGCGGTCGTCCACACCGCCGGCGTCAGCGACCTGACCGACCTGGCGGACCTCGGCCTCGCGGACCTCGCCGGGATTCTCGACGCCAAGGTCACCGGCGCGACGAACCTGGCCGACGCGCTCGCCGGCCGCCGGTTGGACGCCTTCGTGGTCTACTCCTCGGGCGCGGGGGTGTGGGGCGGCGGTGGCCAGGGCGCCTACGCGGCGGCGAACGCGTTCCTGGACGCCTTCGCCGAGCAGCGGCGGGCGGCCGGGCTGCCCGTGACGTCCGTAGCCTGGGGCGCCTGGGCCGAGGGCGGGATGGTCTCCGGGGACGTCGCCGAACGGCTGCGCCGGCTCGGTGTCCGGCAGATGGCTCCCGAACTGGCCCTCACCGCCCTGCGGGAGGCCGTCGAGCACGACGAGACGGCGCTGGTCGTCGCCGACATCGACTGGCCGGGCTTCCTGCCCGGCTTCCTCGCCGCCCGGCGGCGGCCGCTGTTCGCCGACCTGCCCGAGGCCGTACTGGTGACGCAGGGTGACGGCCTGCCCGGCCGGGCCGGCCAGGCCGGGCAGCCCGCGTCGGACGATTCCGCCGCGCTGCCGGCGCGGCTGGCCGACCTGACCGGCTCCGAGCGGCGGCAGGCGCTGCTGGATCTCGTGCGCGGCCACGCCGCCGACGTCCTCAAGTACGACGGAGCGCAGGCGATCCAGGCCGACCGCGCCTTCCGGGAGCTCGGGTTCGACTCGCTGGCCGCGGTCGAACTGCGCAACCGGCTGGGTGCGGCCACCGGGCTGCGGCTGCCGGCCACCCTGGCCTTCGACTTCCCGACGGCCACCGCGATCGCGCGGTACCTCATGACCGAACTGTTCGGTGAGTCCTCCGATGCCGCCCCGTCCGAAGTGGTTCCGGGGACGTCAGCCGGTGGGGATGCCGGCGCGGGCACCGGTACTGGTAGTGCCTCCGGTAGCGCGGCCGCCGTACCGGCCGCCGGCGCGCTGGTGCCCACCGCCACCGCCGACGACCCGATCGCGATCGTCGCCATGGCCTGCCGGTATCCCGGCGGGGTCGAACAGCCGGAGCAGTTGTGGCGGCTGCTGGTCGACGAGGTCGACGCCATCGGCGCCTTCCCCGACGACCGCGGCTGGCCGCTGGAGACGCTGTTCGACCCGTCCCCGGGCCGGACGGGCACGACGACCGCGCGCGAGGGCGGGTTCCTCGACGACGTGGCCGGGTTCGACGCCGGTTTCTTCGGTGTGTCCCCGCGTGAGGCGACGGTCATGGACCCGCAGCAGCGGCTGCTGCTGCAGACCGCGTGGGAGGTGCTCGAACGCGCCCGGATCGACCCGGCCTCGCTGCGCGGCACCCCCACCGGTGTGTTCGTCGGCGGCTCCGGCCAGGACTACGGGCCGCGGCTGCACGAGGCGACCGGCGGCGCCGAAGGCTACGTGCTGACCGGCAGCGCGACCGCGGTGCTCTCCGGCCGGGTCGCCTACGCGCTCGGCCTGGAGGGCTCGGCGGTGACGGTGGACACGGCGTGCTCGTCGTCGCTGGTGGCGCTGCACCTGGCCGGTCAGGCGCTGCGGCGGGGGGAGTGCTCGCTGGCGCTGGCCGGCGGCGTGACCGTCATGGTCACCCCCGGGGCGTTCGTGGAGTTCAGCCGGCAGCGCGGGCTGGCGCCGGACGGGCGCTGCAAGGCGTTCGCGGCGGGCGCGGATGGCACCGGCTGGGGTGAGGGCGTGGGCCTGCTGCTGTTGGAGCGGCTGTCGGACGCGCGGCGTAACGGGCATCCGGTGCTGGCGGTGGTGCGGGGGTCGGCGATGAACTCCGACGGCGCGAGTAACGGGCTGACGGCGCCGAACGGGCCGGCGCAGCAGCGGGTGATCCGGCGGGCGCTGGCGGATGCGCGGCTGTCCGTGGACGAGGTGGACGCGGTGGAGGCGCACGGGACCGGAACGCGGCTGGGGGATCCGATCGAGGCGCAGGCGCTGCTGGCGACCTACGGGCGGAGCCGGCCGGCGGACCGTCCGCTGTGGCTGGGGTCGATCAAGTCGAACATCGGGCACACCCAGTCCGCCGCCGGTGTTGCCGGTGTGATCAAGATGGTGCTGGCGATGCGGCACGGCCTGCTGCCGAAGACGCTGCACGCGCAGCAGCCGACCGAGCAGGTCGACTGGTCCGCCGGCGCGGTGTCGCTGCTGGCCGAGGCCAGGCCGTGGCCGCGCACCGGACGGCCGCGCCGCGCCGGCGTGTCCGCGTTCGGGATCAGCGGCACGAACGTCCACGTCATCCTGGAACAGGTGCCGGACGCCGACCCGGCCGCCGCCGGGCGGACTCCACCGTCCGACCGGCTCCTGCCGGCCGGCGCGGCCGGCGGCCCGGCCCCGTCCGAGCGGACCTCACCGTTCGACGGGGATCCGCTGCCCTACGTGGTCTCGGCCCGCGGCCAGGCGGCGTTGCGGGGCCAGGCACGGCGGCTGCGCGCGCACCTCGACGGCCACGCCGGTGACTCGCTTACGGACCTCGCGTACTCGCTGGCGACGACGCGGGCCGCGCTGCCGCACCGGGCGGTGGTCCTGGCCGCCGACCGCGACCAGCTTCTGCGCGGGCTGGACACGCTGGCCGATGACCTTCCCGGGCCGAACATCGTCCGCGGGGTGGCCCGGGAGGGCCGCAGCGCCTTCCTCTTCCCCGGCCAGGGCTCCCAGCGGCCACGTATGGGACAGCAGCTGTATGGGCGCTTCCCGGTGTTCGCCCAGGCGCTGGACGAGGTGTGCGACCAGCTCGACGTCCACCTGGACCGTCCGCTGCGGGAGATCCTCTTCGCCGGCGACGGCTCCCCGGAGGCGGACCTGCTGCACCAGACGCTGTTCGCGCAGACCGGCCTGTTCGCGCTCGAGGTGGCCCTGAACCGGCTGCTCGGCACCTGGGGACTGCGCCCGGACTACCTGCTCGGCCACTCCGTCGGCGAACTGGCCGCGGCGCACGCGGCCGGCGTGTTCTCCCTGGCGGACGCCGCCGCCCTGGTGGCCGCCCGCGGCCGGCTGATGCAGGACCTCCCGCCCGGCGGCCTGATGATCGCGGTGCAGGCGTCCGAGCAGGAGATGCTGCCCGTGCTGGCCGGCCGGGAAGAGCAGGTAAGCCTCGCCGCGGTCAACGGACCGCAGGCCGTGGTGATCTCCGGCGCCGAGGAGGCGGTACTCGACATCGCCGACCACTGGCAGCGCAACGGACGCAAGGCACGCGGGCTGAAGGTCAGCCACGCCTTCCACTCGCCGCACATGGACGCCATGCTCGCCGGGTTCCGCACGGTGGCGGCCGCGGTGACCTACGCGCCGCCGCGGATCCCGGTCGTGTCGACCCTGACCGGCGCGGTCATTCCCGCCGACGAGCTCTGCTCGGCGGACTACTGGGTCCGGCAGGTTCGCCACAGCGTCCGGTTCCTCGACGGGGTGCGCACGCTGCTGGCCAACCGGGTGACCACGTTCCTGGAACTCGGCCCCGCCGGAGTGCTCACCGCCATGGGCCGGGACTGCCTCGCCGACGACGGCGCGCCGTCCGCGGCCGCGGACGACCCGGCAGCGTCGTTCGTCGCCGTGCTGCGCGCCGACCGGGCCGAGGTGCCCGCGCTGACCAGCGCTCTGGCCCACGTCCACGCCGGCGGGTCCGGTGGGTCCGGCGGGTCCGGCGTGGGCTGGGCGGCGTTCTTCGCCGACCGGGACGTGCGCCCGGTCGAGCTGCCGACCTACGCCTTCCAGCCGACGCGGTACTGGCTGGAGGCGCCCGCCGGCACGTCGGACGCGGCGGCGGTCGGCCTCCAGCAGGTCGGGCACCCGCTGCTGGGCGCCGGGGTGGAGCTGCCGGACGGCGCCGGGTTCCTGTTCACCGGGCGGCTGTCCGCCCACAGCCCCGCCTGGCTGTCCGAACACGCCGTGCTGGGCGGGGCGCTGCTGCCCGGCACCGCGTACGTGGAGATGGCGGCGGTGGCCGCCGAGCGGCTCGGCTGCGCGGGGATCGCGGAACTGGCCCTGCACGTCCCGCTGCCTCTGCCCGTGCGGGGCGGCGTCGTGCTGCGGCTGACCGTCGGCGCCGCCGACACCACGGGCCGGCGACCGATGGCCCTGTACTCCCGGGCACAGGACGCCGCGCCCGAGGCCGCCTGGACCCGCCATGCCACCGGGCTCCTGCAGGAGCGGGAGCAGCCGTCCGCCGACGAGCCCGGTGTCCAGCCGCCGGCGGACGCCGGCTGGCCGCCGGCGGACGCCGTGCCGGTGGACGTCGAGGACCTCTACCACCGGCTCGCCGAGCGCGGCTTCGACTACGGGCCCGCCTTCCGTGGGCTGCGGGCCGCCTGGCGGCAGGGCGACGACGTCCTGGCCGAGGTCCACCTGCCGCCGCCCGCCGACGCGGACGCCGGCCGGTTCGGCCTGCACCCGGCGTTGCTGGACGCGGCCCTGCACGCGATCGCCCTGCTGGACTCCGGCGGACCGGCGCCGGACGGCCTGCCGTTCGCCTTCGGCGACGTCCACCTGCATGCCCGTGGCGCGTCCGCGCTGCGGGTGCGGCTGGCCCGGGCCGGCGAGGGGATCTCCCTGGCGGCCACGGACCTCGCCGCACGCCCGGTCGTCTCCGTCGGGTCGCTGGTCCTGCGCCCGATGTCGGCCGAGCAGATCGGCGGTGTCACCCCCGCCCCGCTGTACGCGCTGCGGTGGGAGCGCCTGCGGGCCGCCGTCCCCGCCGGCCCGAGCGGACACTGGGCGCTGCTCGGGGACGTCCCCGAGCAGCTGTCCGCCGCCCTCGCCCGCCGCGGCGCTACCGTCACGTGCCACCCGGATCCGCAGGCGCTGCGAGAGGCCGTCGCCTCGGGGGCGCCGGTCCCCGAGGCCGTGCTCACCGTCCTCCCGTCCGGCACCGGCTCCGGTGCGCTGCTGGCGGCACGGGCCCGCGCCGCCACCGGTGACGTCGCGCGGTCGTTGCGTTCCCTGCTCGCCGACGACCGTCTCCGGTCGGCCCGGCTGGTCCTGCTCACCAGCGGGGCGGCCGCGGTGCGCGAGGACGCCGAGCTGACCGATCCGGTGGCCGCGGCCGTGGGGGGGCTGGTGCGCTCGGCGCAGTCGGAGCACCCGGGCCGGTGCGTCCTGGTCGACGTCGACGGGCACGACGCCTCGTGGGCCGCGCTGACCGACGCGGCAGGCAGCGGCGAGCCGCAGACGGCGGTGCGCGCGGGCGCGGCGCACGTCCCCCGGCTGGCCCACGCACGCCTGACATCCTCGGGCGACAGCACGCCGCTGGGCCCCGAGGGCACCGTGCTGATCACAGGCGGGACCACCGGGCTGGGGGCGCTGCTGGCCCGGCATCTGGTGACCAGGCACAAGGCGCGCCACCTGGTGCTGGCCAGCCGGCGGGGGGCGCAGGCCCCGGGCGCGGCGGAGCTGCGCGCCGAGCTCACCGGCCTCGGCGCCCACGTCGAGCTGGCCGCCTGCGACGTGGCCGACCGCGACGCGCTCGCCCGGCTGCTCACGGCCATCCCGGCCGCACATCCGCTGACCGCGGTCGTGCACGCCGCCGGGATCGTGCGCGACGGCGTCATCGCCTCGCTGACGCCGGAGAGCATCGAGCAGGTGATGCTGCCCAAGGTGGACGGTGCCGTGCACCTGCACGAGCTCACCGCCACCACGGACCTGGCCGCGTTCGTGCTGTTCTCCTCGATGTCGGGCGTTCTCGGCGGTGCCGGGCAGGGCAACTACGCGGCGGCCAACGCCTTCCTCGACGCGCTGGCCGCCCAGCGCCGCGCAGCGGGGCTGCCGGCGGTCTCGATCGCCTGGGGCCCGTGGGCACACACCGACGGGATGGCCAGCCGGCTGCGCGCGGCCGACCACCGCCGGCTGCGCGCAGCCGGGCTGGTCGCGCTGGCACCAGGGGAGGGCCTGGCCGCTTTCGACGCGGCGCTCACGGCCGGCCGTGCCGTGGTGGCACCGGTCCGGCTCGACGTCGCCGCGCTGCGCGCGGACAGCGCGCCGCCGCTGCTGAGCGGGCTGCTGCCCGCGCGGCGTCCCGGGCCGCGCCCGGACGAGGACACGCCGCGGTCGCTGCGCCGGCGGCTGGCCGCCCTGCCCGGCCCCGAACAGCACCGGCTGCTGCTGGACCTGCTGCGCGTGCACACCGCCGCCGTGCTCGGGCACGGCAGCACCGACGGCGTCGACACGACGGTCGGCTTCCTGGAGGCCGGGTTCGACTCGCTGACCGCCGTCGAGCTGCGCAACCAGCTCACCACGGCCACCGGCCTGCGGCTGCCGACGACGCTGCTGTTCGACCATCCCACTCCGGCGCTGCTGGCCGAGCACCTGCGCGCCCGCATACTCGACGACGGCACGGGCGGCGCGGCCGACCAGGGCGGTACTGCCGGTGACCCGGGTGGTGCCGGGGCGTCGGCGGCGTCCCCGCCCGTGCTCGCCGCGCTCTCCCGGCTGGAGCCGGCGCTGGCGACGGTGGCGACGGACAGCACCGTCCGCACCGCCGTGATCACACGTCTCAGGGACGTGCTGGCGGCATGGACGGCCGCCGACGAGCCGGGCCCGGACGGCGTCGACGTGGCGGACAGGCTTCGCGCGGCCACCGCCGAGGAGGTGTTCGACTTCATCGACAACCAGATCCAGATCTAGCAGATCCAGATCCAGATCCAGCACACCGGTCAGGTAACGCGGAATCCGTTCCGGAATCCGTCCCGGAATCGATCGCATGATCGAATCATGAGTGTGGGGGAGCAAGCAGTCGCCATGGCAGCCGTTTCCGCGTTCGAAGGTTTTCTCGGAACCCTTTCCACGTGATCTGGATCATTTCATTGCCGTGGGGCGGAGAATCGTTACGGAGGCCGCCCGGAAAGTTCTGCACAACCCTCTTGTTTTCCTGAGTTCCTGATCAGAACAGGATGTGCGCGCATCTGATCGGTGATCTTGGACATGTCGGATGGATCTTCGATCGCGTGGATCGGCGGCCTGGCGGACCGGGTCCGTCGGTGCGATTTCCCGAATTTGTGAAGGTGATACACATGACCGAGGAACAGCGGCTGCTGGACTACCTGAAGCGGGTCACGGCCCAGTTGCACGAGGTCCGGTCGCGGTTGCGCGCGGTGGAGGAGGCGGCAGCCGAGCCGGTGGCGATCGTGGGGATGGCGTGTCGTTTCCCGGGGGGTGTGTCGTCGCCGGAGGAGCTGTGGGAGCTGGTGGCGCGTGGTGGTGACGCCGTTTCGGGTTTCCCGGTGGACCGGGGGTGGGATGTGGACGCGCTCTACGATCCCGATCGGGGGGTGCCGGGGAAGACGTATGTGCGGGAGGGTGGTTTCCTGCACGACGCGGCCGATTTCGACGCGGGATTCTTCGGGATATCACCCCGGGAGGCGCTCGCGATCGACCCGCAGCAGCGGCTGCTGCTGGAGAGCGCGTGGGAGGTCTTCGAGCGGGCCGGCATCGACCCGGTGACGCTGCGGGGCAGCCACACCGGCGTGTTCGCCGGCGTCATGTACCACGACTACGCCGCCGGGCTGCGGGAAGTACCCGAGGAGGTGGAGGGCTACCTGAAGCTGGGCACCCTCGCCGCGGTCATGTCCGGCCGGATCTCCTACCTGCTGGGCTTCCACGGCCCGACGGTCACGGTGGACACGGCGTGCTCGTCGTCGCTGGTGGCGCTGCACCTGGCCTGCCAGGCGCTGCGGCGCAACGAGTGCTCGCTGGCGCTGGCCGGCGGCGCCACGGTGATGTACGCCCCGGGCACCTTCACCGATTTCAGCCGGCAGGGCGCGCTCGCCCCGGACGGCCGCTGCAAGCCCTTCGCCGCCCAGGCCGACGGTTTCGGCGCCGGTGAGGGGGTGGGGATGCTGCTGTTGGAGCGGCTGTCGGACGCGCGGCGTAACGGGCATCCGGTGCTGGCGGTGGTGCGGGGGTCGGCGGTGAACTCCGACGGCGCCAGCAGCGGGCTGACGGCGCCGAACGGGCCGGCGCAGCAGCGGCTGATCCGGCAGGCGCTCGCCGACGCGCAGGTGGCGGCGGACGAGGTGGACGTGGTGGAGGCGCACGGTACGGGGACGAAGCTGGGGGACCCGATCGAGGCGCAGGCGCTGCTGGCGACCTACGGCCAGGGCCGGCCGGCGGACCGTCCGCTGTGGCTGGGATCGGTGAAGTCCAACCTCGGGCACACCCAGGCCGCCGCCGGCGTCGCCGGTGTGATCAAAATGGTGCTGGCGATGCGGCACGGGGTGCTGCCGCCCACCCTGCACGTCGACCAGCCGTCCCCGCACGTGGACTGGTCGTCCGGGGCGGTGCGGCTGCTGACCGAGGCGGTTTCCTGGCCGCAGCCGGCCGGGCGGCCCCGGCGGGCCGCGGTCTCCTCCTTCGCCGTCAGCGGCACCATCTCCCACGCGGTCCTGGAGCAGGCCCCGCCCGGTGACGACCGGGCCCGCCCCGACGGGCAGCCGGCCCTCGGCGCGTCCCCGGGCAGCGGCACGCCCGGCGACACCGGCCACCCGGGGGACACCAGCGCGCTCACGGGCACCAGCACGCCCGGAGAGGTCAGGGAGGTCCCGGCCGCCGGGAACATCACGAATACCGTGGACGCCCCGGACGCCGGGCAGGCCGGGCAGGCCGCGGGTACCGGGCAGGCCGGGAGCGCAAACGGAGATATCGGAGATATCGGGGACGCCGGCACGCCGCCGGTGGCGTCGGCTCCCGCGGTGCTGCCGTTCGTGCTGTCGGCGCGGTCGGCCGGTGCCCTGCGTGACCAGGCTCTGCGGCTGGCCGCCCACCTCGACGCCCGTCCCGGCCCCGGCCCGGCCGCCGTGGCGTGGTCGCTGGCCACGGCCCGGTCGCGCTTCGAGCACCGGGCCGTGGTACTGGCGGCGGACCGTCCCCGCCTGGCCGCCGGTCTCACCGCGCTGGCCCGTGGCGAGGTGGCCGACCACGTTGTCCAGGGCATCGCCGGTGGCGACCGGAGGATCGCCTTCGTCTTTCCCGGCCAGGGCTCCCAGTGGGCCGGGATGGCCGCGCCGCTGCTGGGCTCCTCCCCGGTGTTCGCCGAGCGGATGGCGGCGTGCGCCGCCGCCCTGGCCGGGCACGTCGACTTCTCACCCGTCGATGTGCTACGCGGCGAGCCGGGCGCGCCCGGCCTGGACCGGGTCGACGTGGTGCAGCCCGTCCTGTTCGCGGTGATGGTCTCCCTGGCCGCGCTCTGGCGGTCCTACGGCGTCCGGCCGCACGCCGTCGTCGGGCACAGCCAGGGCGAGATCGCCGCTGCCTGCGTGGCCGGCGCGCTGTCGCTGCCCGACGCCGCCAGGATCGTGGCGCTGCGCAGCAGGGCGCTGCTCGCGCTCGCCGGCCGGGGCACGATGGCCTCGGTGTCGCTGCCGTCCACCGAACTGGACGAACGCCTGGCCGCATGGGACGGGCGCATCTCGGTAGCCGCCAGGAACAGCCCGCGTTCGGCGGTCGTCTCCGGTGACCCCGATGCGGTGCGGGAACTGCTCGCCCGGTGCGAGGCGGAGGGGACGTGGGCCCGGGAGATCCCGGTCGACTACGCCTCGCACTCGGTGGCCGTCGAGGGGATCCGGCAGCGGCTGCTCACCGAGCTGGCCGGGGTCACCCCCCGCGCCGGCGACATCCCCTTCTGCTCGGCCGTGACCGGGGACCTGCTCGACACCGGCGCGCTCGACGCCGGCTACTGGTACCGCAACCTGCGCGACACCGTCCACTTCGAGCAGGCGACGCGGACGCTGCTGCGGCACGGCTACGACATCCTCATCGAGATCAGTCCGCATCCGGTGCTGACCATCGCCCTGGAGGAGACCGCGCGGGAAACCGGCCACGACGCCGTCGTGCTGTCCTCGCTGCGGCGCGGCGAGGGCGGGGCCGAACGCCTGCTGGCGTCGGTGTCGGAGGCACATGTCCACGGGGCGCCGCTGGACTGGCCCGCCGTTCTCGGCGGCGGCGTACCGGCCGATCCGGTGGACCTGCCCACCTATGCCTTCCAGCGGCAGCGGTACTGGCTGCGTCCCGCCCCGGCGTCCGCACCGGTCGCGTCGGCGGCGTCCGCACCGGTCGTGCCGTCGTTCTCGCCGCGCATTCCGGCGCCGTCACCTCCGGTGGACGCCCCGAAAGGCGCAGGCGGCAGCGACGCCGGTGACAACGGCGCGGGAAGCACCGGCACGGACGGCGGCACGACCGCCGGGGAGGACGGCGTCCCGCCGCTGGCACGGCGGCTGGCCGGGCTGACAACGGCCGATCAGGACCGTCTCCTGCTGGGGCTGGTGCGCGCCGAGGCCGCGAGCATCCTGCGTTATCCGCGGCCGGACCTGCTGGAGGTGGGCCGGGCCTTCCGCGACCTCGGTTTCGACTCGTTGACCGCGGTGCAGATGCGCAACCGGCTGGGCGCGCTGACCGGGCTGCGCCTACCCCCCACCGTGGTGTTCGACCATCCCACTCCGGTCGCGCTCGCCCGGCTGCTGCGCGCCGAACTGCTCCGCGGTGAGCCGGCGCCGGACGGCAACCGCCGTGGCGGCGGCCATGGCAAGCCGGCGCCGGACGGCCAGGGCGGCGGCCGTGGGGCCAGCCGAGGCGACGGTGGCGGGCGGGTCGGCGGGCCGTCGCCGGCCATGGCCGAGCTGGACCGGCTGGAGGCCGCCATCGCGGTGGTGCCGGCGGGCACGGACGAGCTCGGCAGGATACGCACGAGGCTGTCCGCGCTGCTGCGGCACTGCGCACCGGCCACCGCTACCCCCATCACCGCTACCCCCGTCACCGCTACCCCCATCACCGCGGCCTCCGCCACCGAGTCCTCCGCCACTGGGCCTTCCGTCGCTACGGCGTCCGTTGCCGGAGCCACTGCTGTCGGGGCGGCCGCTGTTGGCGACCGGTTCGACCGCGCCACGGACGAGGAGCTTTTCGCGTTCATCGACGACGACCCCGGCGTCTACTGATCGTGCCGTGTCGGCGGCCGGAATCGTCGACGTCCGAAATCGCCGTGCTGAAATCCGGAATCATCATGAGAAAGTGACATGTGATGGCTGCTGAAGAGGAACTTCGGGTCTACCTGAAGCGGGTCGTGGCTCAGTTGCACGAGGTCCGGTCGCGGTTGCGCGCGGTGGAGGAGACGGCGGCCGAGCCGGTGGCGATCGTGGGGATGGCGTGTCGTTTCCCGGGGGGTGTGTCGTCGCCGGAGGGTTTGTGGGAGCTGGTGGCGCGTGGTGGTGACGCCGTTTCGGGTTTCCCGGTGGACCGGGGGTGGGATGTGGACGCGCTCTACGATCCCGATCGGGGGGTGCCGGGGAAGACGTATGTGCGGGAGGGTGGTTTCCTGCACGACGCGGCCGATTTCGACGCGGAATTCTTCGGGATATCGCGGCGGGAGGCGCTCGCGATGGATCCGCAGCAGCGGCTGCTGCTGGAGAGCGCGTGGGAGGTCTTCGAGCGGGCCGGTATCGACCCGCTGGCGCTGCGGGAGAGCCGGACCGGGGTGTTCATCGGCGCGACCGGCTCCGACTACGGCCCGACCCATCTCGACGCGCCGGACAACATCGGCCCCTACCTGCTGGCCGGGACGGCGCTCTCCGTGCTGTCCGGCCGGATCTCCTACACCATGGGATTCCACGGCCCCTCGTTCACGGTGGACACGGCGTGCTCGTCGTCGCTGGTGGCGCTGCACCTGGCCGGCCAGGCGCTGCGACGCAACGAGTGCTCGCTGGCACTGGCCGGCGGCGTGACCGTGGTGACCAATCTCGACCCGTTCGTCTCGTTCAGCCGGATGCGCGGGCTGGCCTCCAACGCCCGGTGCAAGCCGTTCGCGGCCGGCGCGGACGGCACGTCGTGGGGCGAAGGGGTGGGGATGCTGCTGCTGGAGCGGCTGTCGGACGCGCGCCGTAACGGCCATCCGGTGCTGGCGCTGGTCCGTGGATCGGCGGTGAACTCCGACGGCGCCAGCAACGGGCTGACGGCGCCGAACGGGCCGGCGCAGCAGCGGCTGATCCGGCAGGCGCTCGCGGACGCCCGGCTGTCCGCGGACGAGGTGGACGTGGTGGAGGCGCACGGTACGGGGACGAAGCTGGGGGACCCGATCGAGGCGCAGGCGCTGCTGGCGACCTACGGGCACGACCGGCCGGCGGGCCGTCCGCTGTGGCTGGGGTCGATCAAGTCGAACATCGGCCACACGGCCGCCGCCGCCGGCGTCGCCGGTGTGATCAAGATGGTGCTGGCGATGCGGCACGGGGTGCTCCCGTCCACGCTGCACGTCGACCGGCCGACCCCGCACGTGGACTGGTCGTCCGGGGCGGTGCGGCTGCTGACCGAGCCGGTCCCCTGGCCGGAGACGGGCGGGCGGCCCCGGCGGGCCGCGGTCTCCTCCTTCGGGATCAGTGGTACCAACGGGCACGCCATCCTCGAACAGCCGTCCCCGGCCGACGGCCCCGCCTCAGCGCCGCCCCCCACCGGCACCATCCACACCGGGGCCGTTGCCACCAGTACCGGGGCCGCCGGCACCGTCCCCACCGGGGCGATCCACGTCGGCGGGCTCCAGGCCGGGGTTCTTTCCGCCGGGGCTGTCGCCTGCGTGCTGTCGGCGCGTGGTGAGCCCGCGTTGCGGGCACAGGCGGGCCGGCTGGCCGATCATCTGCGGGCCGATCCGACGCTGGACGCCCACACCGTCGCCGCATCCCTCGCCACGACCCGGGCGCACCTGGAGCACCGCGCGGCCGTCGTCACCGCGGACCGCGACGACCTGCTGCGCACACTGGACGCCGCGGCCGCCGGGAGCGACGCGCCGGGCCTGCTGCGGGGGAGCGCGTCCACGCCGGGCAAGACGGCCTTCCTCTTCACCGGCCTGGACGACGTTGGCCGCCTGGCCGGCCCGAGTAATCCGGGCGGCCTGAGCGGTTCGGGCCACCCGGAGGCCCTGACCGGCCTGGGCAGTTCGGATGACTCGGGCGGCTCAGACGCTCTGGACGGCTCCAGCGGCCAGGATGGCTCGGGCGGTTCCAACGGCTGGGATGGTCGGCTGCTCGGGACGGGCCGGCAGCTTCACCGGACGTTCCCGGTGTTCGCCGAGGCGCTGGACGCGGTGTGGGCCGAGCTGGAGCACCATCTCGCCCGGTATCCCGGCCAGCGTCCCGACCGGCCGCTACGCGACGTGGTGTTCGCAGCCGAGGACTCCGCGTCCGCCGCCCTGCTCGCGCGGCCCGTGTTCGCCCGGGCCGCGCTGTTCGCCCTGGATGTGGCGCTGTTCCGGCTGCTAGAGCACTGGGGAATCCGGCCGGACGTCATCACCGGCGACGCCTGCGGCGGGCTGGTGGCGGCCCATGTGGCGGGCGTGCTCTCCCTGTCCGACGCCGCTACGCTGCTGGCCGCGCCGGGCCGGCTGCCGCGACGGCATCCCCGCGACAGCGACGGTGACGGCGCTGGCGACGGCGCGACGGCGGCGGCCGGCCCTGTCCCCGACGAGTTCCGCCGGATCGTCGACAAGCTGGCCTTCAGCTCCCCGACGGTCCCGATCCTCTCCGCCCGGACCGGCCGGTTCGTCACCGAGGAGGCCGGCACACCGGAATACTGGGCGCGGCAGCTCCACGACACCGGACTTTTCCAGGACGCGGTGCTTTCCCAGGACAGCGTTCCTTGCCGCGACACGGTGCCTTTCCGCGACGTGGTGACCGCGCTGGTGGCCGACCAGGTGACCGTGTTCGTGGAACTGGGCCCCCAGCCGGTGCTGTCGACGGCGGCCCCGGACCGTCCCATTCCCTCGGCCCCGGTCCCCAGGACGTCTCCGGCCTCGACACCGGTTCCGACACCGGTGATCGTCTCCGTTCTGGACGGGCGGCGCCCCGAGACCGATATGGCGATGACCGCCCTGGCACACCTGCATGTGCACGGGGTGACCCCACACTGGCCGGCGGTTTTCGAGCCGTGGCGGGCCCGGTGGGTCGACCTCCCCACCTACCCCTTCCAACGGCAGCGGTACTGGCTGAACAGCTCCCACAACCCCAGCAGCCACGAGCAGGCCG
>NZ_CEVIVC010000029.1:6664-9984 GCF_982290645.1 Protofrankia sp. CiP1_Cm_nod4 | reverse complement strand
CCCCGACACAAGCCCCGTGACATTTCCGTGCACCAGCATCCGGGGCCTCCGGATCTCCAGGGAACGGCGCCGCCCCTTCCAGGTTCGAGAAACGGTGTGACGGACAGTGATGTTCACCTGCCTCCGCAGCCCATTTTTCGGGTCAGACCCACACCGATGTCTCAGCGCGGGGCGCCGAGACATGGCTTATCCTCGGCCGAGCCGTTTTGGTCCTGCTGGTAGGCGCCGCAGACAACCACCGCCACCGGATGCTTGCCAGTCTGATGTAGCAGCACGAGGGTCTTGTCCACGGGTGGCTGGTTGACGCCTGCCGCGTAGTGAATATAGCCGGTTGCGCCGTTGAAGGTGATGTCGCCGGCTCTGAAGAAAGCTTCCATATCGGTAGGGCGGGCCGTCGGATTGCCGCTATAGGCGATGTTGGAGACCCGGGAGAGCACATGGAAGGCGTCGTATGCCACTGCCGAGTGCCCGTCATCGATCCAGGGGTCCTCGCCCTTGGTCGTGTTTTTGACGAAGGTGTTGTAGTCGCTGACGAAGTTCTCGGTGGCGGAGCCGGCGCGGGCGTCGTCCGCGGGAAGCCGGTGCGCGGAGTAGTAGATCCGCAGCCACTGCTTGTTGTTGAAGACGCCGGTCTGGGAGACGTTGGTGAGCTCGTTGCCGCCGAGCACGGTGACGTCGTGGTGGGTGCAGGTGCCCTGGGTGTCGAAGCTTGTGACGAACGCGATGAAGTCCTGGGCGCGGCTCGACCAGTAGACGACGGTGTCTGGCCGTTCGGATATCTCTTCGCAGACCCGGTTCGCCAGGTCGGTGGCGTTGGTGTAAGTGGGGGTGCCGGCTGGCGGGTTCGTGGGGCCGGTGCCGCCCTGAGTGAAGTTGATCTCCTGCTTCTGGCCGTGGAAGCGGCTCACGAAATGCGCCGCGAGACTTCGGCTGTACAGGTCGCCGTAGTCCTCGATGACGAGGGCCTGTTTGGCTGGGACGCATCCGCCGCTGTCACTGTGCCGGGCAATGATGCGTTGCGTGGCGGCGAGGTTCCCTTCGATCGCGGCCTCGCGGCTGTTGAGCGGTGTGATGGGCCAGTAGACCGACTCGCCGAGCATTTCGTCGGCGGTAGCGGTGGTGCCGATGGTCAAGATATTTGCCTCGTCAAGTACCTCGAGAGCCGCTTTGGTCTCGTTCCTGCTCTGTGCGTAGCCGAGGACGCCGATGACCTGTGCGTAGTCGTCGCTGTGATCGGGACGCGGCTTCCAGGTGCGGACCTGCTCGACCAGTTTCCGCGCCTCCTGCTCGGCGTCGTGGAAGGCCAGGCCGGTCTGACGGACGTCGACCAGCAGGGGGACCTGGCTACGGTCGGCGTTCGAGTCCTGGTTGAGCTTGCGCTGCCAAAGGGCGATACCGCGCAGTTCCGGGATGGTGCCGTCGAAGAGGGTGTCGATGGGGCTGGCTGGGCGGTTCGACACGAAGACCACAATGGTGCGGACAGTCCTGCCACTCCTGAAGAACGTCACGGCACGCTCGTTCTGCTGCCGGATCGCCTCGATCGCCGCGTCGTACCAGCCGGTGGGGTCCGTGGCCACCTGGTCGCTGCGCGCGGACGCGGCCACCGGGTCGGGGCCGCCGACGCAGCCGTGCGAATGGCCTGGCAACAGCACCGTGACGGCTGTCACGGTGAGCACCAGCGTCACCATACCGGCAATTAACGCGTTTATCGCCCTCCAGTCGATCCGGAAGGTCTTCGGCGCCACGCGGCGGATGGGCAGCCCCGGCCGGTTGAAGGACTCGTCGCTGAGCGGCACGAGCACGGGTTTTCCGCTGTTTGGTTCATGGAGCAGATGGCCGGCTGGTCCAAGAGTGACCTCCTGGGATGGTCCGATCCGGTCGAGCAGGGCATCGGACGGCTGGCCGATCGCGATCACCAGAGGGCCCGGCGCATGCGCGCTCGGCCGTATCTCGCAGAACGCGGAAAGGAATCGCTCGGTGCGCACGACCTCCGCAAGAGCCCGCGCGGCTTCCTCCGGGGGGCGCTGCTGCGGGCCGCGGGGCAGCGGTACCAGTAGGACGGGACGGGCCGTGCGGCGGCGCCTCTTGGGCCACAGGCTGCCCGTCGGCGGATCGGACAGGTCCTCCAGCAGGGCCCTCAGCAGCAGTTGCTCCAGCGCTGCCATCGCCTCTTCGTGGCGGGGGTGCCCGTCGGACCGCCCTGCCCCGGCCGCTGCTGTGTCTGCCCGCGCCAAGCGGACGACCTGCCGCAGCGACAGGTCCTCCAGCACCCGGAAGACGTTCTCGTCGACGTTCTCCTGGGCGCCCAGCCATCTGCGGCGTCCACGCCGTCCCGGCAGCCGGACGGGCCGGACGAGTTGATGCGTCTTGCGCCAAGCCCACAGCCGGCGGGGCAGGGTCCGCGTCAGGGGCAGCCACACCAGGCTCACCAGCCAGCCGTACACGGCGCTATGCACAGGCGGGGCGTCTCCGCCGCTGATCGTCCACAGAAAGCCCGGCAGCCCCCCCTGCCGCACCCGCTTGGCGTAGGCGGAGTTCCGCAAACCCCGCGCGCCCGCATCCGGCCCGGCTCCCTCAGCCCGTTTCCGGATGTCATCGATCACGTCTCGCAGCAGTGTGAACTGCGGGAAGCGATCGGGCGTCATGTGCCGGGGTCTGCCAAAGCCGAGCCGGTCACCGGCCTGTTCGGTGAGCAGCGGTCCGCCCGCCTCCGTATCGAGCACCGCATACGGCACCAGCTTCCCGCCCTGGTCGATCGGCTCCCGGAGCGCTTCTACGACCCTGCGGACCCGCTTGTCGTACGCGGGCCCGTCTCCCCGCACCCGCAGAACGAACAACGTCGGTTTCGTCATCAAGTAGCTGCGGTCCACCGGCGCTACCGCCGTCGGGAACTCCCGGACGAAGGTGTCCACTCCCGTGTCGTCCGGGAAGCCATGGAACGCGTCGTGGGATGAGTCCATGGAAGTCTCCGTCGTGTCGAGAGCCGGTCTCCATCAGGTCTGACACCTTATGTCTGACTTCTGGGGGAGCTTGGCCCTCCCCCCTGAATCCCGCTCCTGTAGAGATCATCGGGCGTTCCCGCCTCGCGCGGCGCACCGTGTAGGTGGTTTCTGTTGTCCCAGCAGCGGTTTCCACCGACAGCCGACGAGCGCTGGCCGTGGTTGTAGGTGGTTTCCGTCAGCCCGGTAGCGGTTTCCACCTACGGCTGGGTGGGCCGCGCGTCAGGGCCCTGGGCCGGCAGGGGATTGGTGGCCCCTTCGGCTGTTGTCGAGGCGGCACCCAGGTCGCAACGATCATGCCGCCTGGCCCGTACGGCGACG
>NZ_CEVIVC010000029.1:0-6353 GCF_982290645.1 Protofrankia sp. CiP1_Cm_nod4 | reverse complement strand
CCGGCGGGCAGGCCGGCTACAGCAGGCGGATCGGGGTGCCGTCGTGCCAGGCGAGGATGTTCTCGACGATCTGTGCGTAGAACGCCCGGTAGCTGTCGGTGGTGACGTAGCCGATGTGGGGGAGCAGCAGGGTGTTGCGCAGCGTCCGCAGCGGGTGGTCGACCGGGAGCGGCTCGATGTCGTAGACGTCCAGGCCGGCGCCGGCGATGCGCCGTTCGCGCAGGGCGGCCAGCAGCGCGTCCTCGTCGACGATGGGGCCGCGGGAGGTGTTGACCAGGTAGGCCGTCGGCTTCATCAGGGCGAGGTCGGCGGCGCCGATCAGGCCCCGGGTCGTCTCCGACAGCGGCAGGTGGATGGTGATCACGTCGGAGCCGGTGAACAGTTCCCGCCTGCTGACGGCGCGCACGCCGTGCGGGGCGGCGCGTTGCGGGGTCAGGTGCGGCGACCAGGCGATGACCGTCATGTCGAACGCCCGCGCCAGCCTGGCGACCGGGATGCCGAGACGGCCGAGGCCGACGACGCCGAGGGTGTGCCCGGCCAGGCCGGGGCCGATGGTGTGCTGCCAGCCGCCGGCCCGGATGGCGGCGTCCTCCTGCGCGAAGTTCCTGGTGAGCGCGATGATCATTCCGATGGTGAGTTCGGGCATCGCGTTGCCCCACCCGGTGGTCCCGCAGACGGTGACGCCCTGTTGCCGGGCCGCGTCGAGGTCGATCGCCGCGTTGGCCATCCCGGTGGTGGCCAGCAGCCGCAGCGCGGGCAGCGCGCGCAGCAGGTCGGCCGGGAACCGGGTCCGCTCACGCATCGCGACGACCACCTCGCTGTCGCGCAGCCGCCGGACCAGCGCGTCGCGGTCGGGGATGTGCTCGTCGAGCACTTCCACCGTGTAGTGGTCGCGCACCGCCGACCAGTCGGCGCTGGTGAGCGCCACCCGCTGGTAGTCGTCCAGGATCGTCACCGTCGGCATGGGAGTCAGCGCACCCGCCCGGACGCGCAGCCCGCCGCTCCCTGCCGCCGCGCTCCCTGTCGTCATGGTCCCTGTGGGACGGGCTTCGCTCATGGCTGCTCCTGGCTATGACCCGACCGGCGGACTGGCGGACGGCCGTTACGTTACGGCCTCACGGGACAGGGCGGGCCACACCGGCCAAATGATCATTTCTGGCGTGCCGGCGGATTCCCGGCTGCTCCGGGCTGTGTCGGGGAAAACGTCTTGACCTGAAGTCAGGTTCAACTCGTAGTGTTCTTGTGCCTCGGCGGGCCACGGGCCGTTCGTCGCCGGCGTGGCCATCGCGGCCAGCCCGGCCGGCGGCGGTCGTGTGGATGGCGCCGGGGCACGCCACTGGTCGGCACGGCTCCGACCGGCACGGCGGTATGACAGCGTTGCCATCGTCCGGACTATCGTTCCGCTTCGCCTCGCCCTGCCGCGGAGAGAGACTGCATGCTGATCCGACTTCTGCGGGCCCACCTGGGCCCCTATGCCCGGCCGATCGAGATCCTGATCGGCCTGCAACTGGTGGCGACCATTGCCATCCTCTACCTGCCGACCCTGAACGCCGACATCATCGACCACGGGGTGGTCGTCGGCGACACCGGTTACATCCTGCGCATCGGTGGGATCATGGTCGGGGTCACCGTCGTGCAGATTCTCTGCGCCAGCGCCGCGGTGTATTTCGGCGCCCGTACCGCGATGGGGTTCGGGCGGGACGTGCGGGCGGCCGTCTTCGACCGGGTGCAGTCGTTCTCCGCCCGTGAGATCGGCCGGTTCGGCACGCCGTCCCTGATCACCCGGGCCACGAACGACGTCCAGCAGCTCCAGATGCTGGTACTGATGATCTTTACGCTGATGGTCTCCGCGCCGATCATGTGCCTGGGCGGTATCGCGCTGGCCGTGCATCAGGACGCCGGGCTGTCCCTCCTGCTGGTCCTGGTCGTGCCGCTCCTCGGTGTGATCATCAGCCTGGTGGTGCGCCGGATGCGGCCGCTGGGCCGGGCGATGCAGGAACGCCTCGACACCGTCAACCGCGTCCTGCGGGAGCAGATCAGCGGGCTGCGGGTGATCCGCGCGTTCGTCCGGGACGACCACGAGCAGCGCCGCTTCGGGACGGCCAACGCCGAGCTGGTCGACGTCTCACTGCGCTTCGGCCGGCTGATGGCGCTGATGTTCCCGCTGGTGCTGATGGTGGTCAACATCGTCAGCGTGGGGGTGCTGTGGTTCGGCGCGCACCGCATCGACGCCGGCCACATGCAGATCGGCGCGCTCACCGCGTTCCTCAGCTACCTCATGCAGATCCTGATGTCGGTGATGATGGCCACCTTCATGTTCATGATGATTCCCCGTGCCGAGGTGTGCGCGGAACGCATCCAGGAGGTGCTGGCCACCGGCTCCACCCTGCTGTCGCCGGCGGACCCGGTGCGCTCCCTCGACCGGCACGGCGAGCTGGAGCTGCGCGACGTCGGGTTCCACTACCCGGGGGCGGAGGCGGCGGTGCTGCGGGGGATCACCCTGCGGGCCCGGCCCGGCCGCACCACCGCGATCATCGGCAGCACCGGCAGCGGCAAGACGACACTGCTCAGCCTGGTCCCGCGGCTGGCCGACGCCACCGAGGGCGCCGTGCTCGTCGACGGCGTCGACGTCCGCGACCTCGACCCGGCGCTGCTCGCCGCCACCGTCGGGCTGGTCCCGCAGAAGCCGTACCTGTTCTCCGGCACCATCGCGACCAACCTGCGCTACGGCGACCCGGACGCCACCGACGACCAGCTGTGGCGGGCCCTGGAGACCGCGCAGGCGAGGGAGTTCGTCGAGGCCATGCCCGACGGCCTGGACACCGTGATCGCCCAGGGCGGGACGAACGTCTCCGGCGGCCAGCGGCAGCGCCTGGCGATCGCCCGGGTGCTGGTCCACCGTCCGGAGATCTACCTGTTCGACGACTCGTTCTCGGCCCTCGACTACGCCACCGACGCGCGCCTGCGCGCCGCGCTCGCCGGGGAGACCGCCGGCGCGACCGTTGTGATCGTCGCCCAGCGGGTCGCCACCATCCGTGACGCCGACCAGATCATCGTGCTGGACGCCGGCGAAGCTGTCGGTACCGGCACCCATCATCAGCTGATGGCGGACAACGCCACCTACCGGGAGATCGTCCTCTCCCAGCTCACCGAGGAGGAGGCCGCGTGACCAGGCCGGCACCAGCGGCGGCGGCACCAGCGGCGGCGGCAGCGGCACGCCGGGGCCCGGCGCCGATGGGCGGCCCGGGCCGCTTCTTCGTCGGCCAGGGCGCCGCGGAGAAGTCGATGGACTTCGCCGGATCCAGCCGCCGGCTGCTCGGCCTGCTGCGCCCGCAGCGCCACCTGTTCGCCGCGGCGATCGCGCTGGCGACGGTCAGCGTCGGGCTGACCGTGCTCGGCCCGCGGCTGCTCGGGCACGCCACCGACCTGGTGTTCGCCGGGATCTTCAGCCGCCGGCTGCCGGCCGGCACCTCGAAGGCCGACGCCGTCGCCGAACTGCGCGCCGGCGGCCACGGCACCCAGGCCGACCTGCTCGCCTCGCTCGACGTCACCCCCGGCCAGGGGATGGACTTCGGCGCCATCGGCTCGGTGCTGCTGTGGGTGCTCGCCGTCTACGTGCTCGCCGGGCTGTGCGGCGTCGCGCAGGCCAGGCTCACGAACCTGGCGCTGCAGCGGGTGATCGGCACGCTGCGCGCGGACGTGCAGGCGAAGATCTCCCGGCTGCCGTTGCGCTACTTCGACCGCCAGCCCCGCGGTGAGGTGCTCAGCCGGGTCACCAACGACATCGACAACCTCCAGCAGAGCCTGCAGCAGAGCCTGTCGCAGATCATCGCGTCCGTGCTGACCATCGTCGGCGTCCTGTCGATGATGATCTGGATCTCCTGGGAGCTCGCGCTGATCGCGGTGGTCGCGGTACCGGTGTCGATCGTCGTCGCGACGAGGATCGGCAAGCTGGCCCAGCCGCAGTTCGTCACCCAGTGGAAGGTCACCGGCCGGCTCAACGCGCACATCGAGGAGATGTACACCGGGCACGCGCTGGTCCGGGTCTTCGGCCGTCAGCGGGAGTCCGCGCAGATTTTCCGCGAGTACAACGAGCAGCTCTACGCCGCCAGCTGGCGCGCGCAGTTCATCTCCGGGCTCATGCAGCCGGCGATGCTGTTCATCGGGAACCTCAGCTACGTGCTGGTGGCGGTCGTCGGCGGGCTGCGGGTCGCCTCCGGCTCGCTGTCGATCGGCGAGGTGCAGGCGTTCGTCCAGTACTCCCGGCAGTTCAGCCAGCCGCTGTCCCAGGTCGCCAGCATGGCGAACATGGTGCAGTCCGGGGTCGCCTCGGCGGAGCGGGTGTTCGACCTGCTCGACACCGCCGAGCAGGCACCCGACCCGCTCGTCCCGGCACACCCGGGGCGGCTGCGCGGCCGGGTCGCCTTCGAGCACGTTGCGTTCCGCTACGAGCCGGACAAGCCGCTGATCGAGGACCTGTCACTGACCGCGGACCCCGGGCACACCGTCGCGATCGTCGGCCCGACCGGCGCCGGCAAGACCACCCTGATCAACCTGCTGATGCGCTTCTACGAGGTCACCGGCGGCCGGATCACCCTGGACGGCGTCGACATCGCCACCATGTCCCGCGAGGAGCTGCGGGCGAGCATCGGCATGGTGCTCCAGGACACCTGGCTCTTCGGCGGCACCATCGCCGAGAACATCGCCTACGGCGCCGAGGGCGCCACCCGGGAACAGATCGTCGCCGCGGCCACCGCCGCGCACGTCGACCGCTTCGTGCGCACCCTGCCGGACGGCTACGACACGGTGCTCGACGACGAGGGCGCCGGCGTCAGCGGCGGGGAACGGCAGCTGATCACCATCGCCCGCGCGTTCCTCGCCGAGCCCCTGATCCTCGTGCTGGACGAGGCGACCAGCTCGGTGGACACCCGCACCGAGGTCCTGATCCAGCGGGCCATGTCCACCCTGCGGGCCGGGCGCACCGCGTTCGTGATCGCGCACCGGCTGTCGACGATCCGGGACGCGGACACCATCCTGGTGATGGACGGCGGCGCGATCGTCGAACAGGGCGACCACGCCAGCCTGCTCGCCGCAGGCGGCGCCTACACCCGCCTCTACCAGGCCCAGTTCGCCCAGGCCGTCGCCGAGGTCTGACGACCGCGGCGGCCGTAGGTCGTTTTCGTTGTCCTGACGACCCTTTCCACCTACGGTCTCCGCGTCTGTAGGTGGAAAGGGTCGTCAGGACAACGGTTTTCACCTACGGCCGGGCATCCTGCCCGTCGAAACCGCTTCGTTCGGCGTGGCCGTCTTCCTGTCGGGCCGGCGGGTGGGAACGGGGCCGCCCGCCCAGCAACGAACAGCAGCGCCATCGAGCACGGAATTCACGCCTCCGCGGCTCGCGGCTCCGCCCCGAAGGGCAGCTACAAAGATCGCCGGATGCCGTGGTGGACAACAGCCGGACACGGCGCCCACCCTGGCGGGCCGGCGGTGGGCCGTAAAGTCGCCGGTGGCGGTCCTTGTCCCGAGGCAGTGGGAGGTTCTGCCCCGAGGCCGTGGAGGGCGGTGGCCGGTGCGGCGGTTCAACACGGCGGGCCCCTGCCTGCCGGAGTACCACTACATGGTGCCGGCGTTGTCACGGCTGCCGGAGGCGCCAGGGCTGGTCGAGCAGTCGGGGGGTATTTCGTGGTGCACGCGCCCCGGCAGACGGGGAAGACGACAGCGCTGCGGGCGCTGGCGCAGGAGCTGACCGCCATCGGCCGGTACGCGGCGCTGTACTTCTCCTGCGAGCTGGGTGAGGCCGCCGGCGACGACTACGGTGCGGCGTAACTCGGCATCCTCGGTGAGATCCGTCGGCGTGCCGAGCTCGCTCTGCCAGCGGAACTGCATCCGCCGATGTGGACGCAGGCATCCGAGGCGGACCTGCTCGCTGCCGCGCTCGCGGCGTGGGCGCGGGTGTGTCCGCGGCCGTTGGTGCTGTTCTTCGACGAGATCGACGCGTTGCGCGGGCAGAGCCTGATCAGTGTGCTGCGGCAGTTGCGGGCCGGGTTCACCGATCGTCCGGCGGCATTCCCGGCATCGGTGGCGCTGTGCGGGCTACGCGACGTCCGCGACTACCACCCTCGAAATCGCTTCGCGATTCCGCGGGTCCCCGGGGCTGCCTCCGGCGGTGACCCGTCCCGGCTGGGCACGTCCAGCCCGTTCAACATCAAGCTGAGGCCGACCCGCTGCGCCGCGGCCTGATCCAGCTCGACGGCTACCTCGACCGCATCCACCTCGACCACGGCGTCCTTGTCCTCTTCGACACCCGTCCCGACGCCCCACCCATCACCGAAAGAACCACCATCACCACCATC
>NZ_CEVIVC010000028.1:45096-49251 GCF_982290645.1 Protofrankia sp. CiP1_Cm_nod4 | reverse complement strand
GGGTGGGAGTGCGGCGAGGACCGCGGCCGGCACCGGCGCGGCCGGCGCGGCCGGGACGGCAGGTGCGGCCGGTTTCGGCACGCCCGAAGCGGCCGGCGCACCCGCCGCGCCCACGGCCGCGGCCAGGGGCGTCGGCGTGCCGGATGCCGCTGGGAGCGTTGGTGCCGCCTCGCCGGTCACGGAAGGCCGCGGCCGTGGATGGTCGCTGGTCGGCGATGCCGTACCGGCGGCCAGCTCCGTCAGATCGGACTTGGCCGGGTTGCACGCGGTGAGCCCGCCGGCCAGGAGAACAGCAGCGGAAAGCGCGAGAGCCACCGGTAGCCGGCCGGTGACCAGGCGGAGTGCGGTCCCGTCCCTCTCAGAACGGCCGGCCGTGCCAGCCGTGCCGGCCGTCCGGCGGCGGGGCGGAAGAGCTGCGTCTGTTACTGACGATCGTGCTGGAACACTCCACCGTGAGCCATTTCTGGGCGTCATTGGCCCTGCTGCTCCTTCCACAGGTTCCGATCTTCATGAACCCCCCCTAGAAGGACAAAGCGGAGTATAGAGCCGACTTCGGTGCTTTCGGTCGTGGGTCTGGCGCACGTTGGCATACCGCGGGCCCGCCGCGGCCCCACGCGCCGCCCCGGCACGGTCTCGGCACGCTGTCACAGCCGTCGTCGCCGGTCCGGCGCCACGTCCGATACCACGTCCGGGGTGACCTCCCGGACACGGACCGGTTGGTGCAAGACTTGCCCACATGCCGAACAGACCCCGAACCCGTACAACCCGGATCGTCGTGGCGGGGGCTGGGCTACTGTTTGTCACCGGTGCCACCGCCTGTGGCTCCGGCGGCGGGACACCGGCACCCGCGACGCCGTCGCCGGCCGCCGCCCCGCTCGGCGCGGAGGCCGGCGCCAGGGCGCAGACCGGCAGCGACGCTTCCTCCCCACGTCCGCCGGCCGGCCCCGGCGGCCAGTTGAGCCCGGCGCCCGGATCGCCACCGCTGTGTACCGAGGCGGGCCTGCGGGTGGCCGCGGGTGCGTCCGCGGGTGCTCCGTCCGGGGAGCGCCAGGGGTTCGTCGTCGTTCTCACCAGTTCCTCAGACCAGCCGTGTTCGCTGATCGGCTATCCGTCCGTGGCCGCCACGGACGACAACGGGCGGCAGGAACGGCCGGCGGCCCGCTCCGAGGGCGGCAACCTGTTCCGGGTGGGCCCGCCCGAGACGGTGGTCCTCCAGCCGCGGGGCACCGCGTCGTTCGGTGTCGAGTGGACGGCCGTACGGTCCGGCGACGAATCCGCCTGCCTGCCCTACGAGCAGTTCGTGGTCATTCCGCCGCACCAGACCCGGGTCCAGGTGGTGGAGCGGCAGACAACCATCTGCGACGCGTTCCAGGTGCACCCTGTCGTGGCCGGAACGGCCGGCACACGGCCCCGGTAGCCGGAATTCGCACCTGTCGACACGGCCAGCCAGCCCAACCGGTGCTGGCGAACGCGTGAATCCTGGGTGAACTCGGGGCGGTACGGCGGTAGGCCGTCTGGCGCTATGACGGTGTTGTAGAGCTCTGGCGGTGCCAGAGCTCTACAACACCACCCCGTTCGTCAGGCCGTGGTTTTTCGTGCCACAATTTTGTTACACGACGGTTTCGTCATGCCATGGTGTCCTCCTCTTACGAGGACGCCCGTGCACCCGAGATAGCCCGTAGCCGGGGCACCGCACACAGCTGTTGCGGGTTCCATCCGAGCTCTGAATACACGTCGTTGTCCTGCCAGCGGGCCAACGCTTCCCGGTCGAGAGCCGCCAGGGATTCCGGCAGTGCGTTCAGGTGGTGCCACTGCAGACGGCTTGCCCGGGGGTCTGCGCCCGGTGTGGGTATCCCGCTCCAGTGGGTCAGCCGGAAGAACAGCCCCAGCCGTTCACCGCCGCCGATGAACCGATGATGGGCTACATGCGCGAGCCACACATGGGTCGCCATTGTCATCACCGACAGGGTCTCGTCGGCTATCCGCAGCACGGCCTCGATCGCGGGTTCCCCACTGCCAAGTTCGGACCACGGTAACTGCCATGGTGAATCCGACTCGGCGCCACGACAGAGCAGCACCGATCCGTCCACGCGCCACATCAGCACATGAACGTCGACCGGCAACCCCGTGCCCGGGCCGGCATTGTCGACCATCACCACTCCCACCCTCGGCGGGTGTCGCCAGCAGTGGCACCAGGCCACGGATGTGCCCACACCCTGTTCCAGAGGAGCCGCCCCGCGACCGCCCTGCCATCTCCTTGCAGCCGGCTGGCCATCCCGCCGGCACAGTCGTCCGTCCGTCCGTCCCGAAGGCCGACGATCATCCGCTGTCCGGATTCACTTCCCGCAGCGGGGAGGCATTCCGCGCCTGAGCCGGTGATTCGGAAAAATGACGGCGTATGCCTCATTGGCATGTCCGTGAACCGCTCTGTCGACCGGCACCCGATCACATTGCCGTGCTGCCGGTGGTGAACCGCCGTGACTCCGGATCGTCGGATGACCATGACGACGGGCACTGTTCCGGTGATCGGTGACGGCGTCATCGGCGTCGTCGAACACCGGGTGTGTCCGTGGGTTGTCATCACGGCCTCCCGGAACCCCTGCGTGCGTGACATCAGCATGGCTGCCTGCACATCATGGCGTTCGTTGCGTGCAAATGCAAGACACGGGTGCACGTGCAGAAGGTGTCGGAACCGGTGAGGTCGTGAAGATCGGGTGTCATACTCTTGTGCTCAGACGATGGTGAAGGGGGTGGGTTGTGACGGCGCTTGAGTCCGGTGGGGGGCCCACCGTGCGCCGGATTCTCCTCGGCTCCCTGTTGCGGCGGCTACGTGAGGAGAAGGGCATCAGCCGCGAGGAGGCCGGGTATAGTATCCGGGGCTCCGAATCCAAGATCAGTCGCCTGGAGCTGGGGCGGGTCAGCTTCAAGGAACGGGACGTAGCCGATCTGCTCACCCTCTATGACGTCACGGACGACGCCGAGAGAGCGCCGCTGATGGAGCTGGTCCGGGAAGCCAACACACCGGGCTGGTGGCAGAATTTCACCGACGTCCTCCCGAGCTGGTTTCAGTCGTATCTGGGCCTGGAAGAGGCCGCGACTCTGATCCGGACCTACGAGGTCCAGTTCATCCCGGGCCTGCTCCAGACCGAGGACTACGCGCGCGCTGTCATCACACTCGGCAACAGCGGTGCCCGGCCCCAGGACATCGAGCGCCGGATCAGCGTGCGGATGAACCGCCAGAAACTGCTCGCCAGACCATCGCACCCCAGATTGTGGGTTGTGATCGACGAGGCCGCGCTGCGGCGTCCACTTGGCGGCCCCGCGGTGATGCGCGCTCAACTGGAACATCTGATCGAGCTTGCGAGCCGGCCCAATCTCAGCCTGCAGATCATGCCTTTCCGCTTCGGCGGACACGCGGCCGAGGGCGGCGCCTTCTCCATCCTGCGTTTCCCCGAAGCGGACCTGCCGGACATCGTCTACATCGAACAGCTCGCCGGCGCGGTCTACCTGGACAAGCGGGAGGACGTGGACCGCTACATGGAGGCGATGGACCGTCTCTGCGTCGACAGTGTGCCTCCCGCCGCCAGCATCGAGGTACTGAACAGGATCATAAGGGAGAGCTCTGCTTGAGAGGGCCCGTACCGGGCGGGCTGAAGCAGGCAGGCTGCCTCAGCCTCCGCGCACACGGGCCCGGGCCCCGGCGGACCAGCGCTACCGCAGGAATTCGTCGAAGTCGCCGTCCCTGGCTCCGAGGATGAGCGCCTCGATCTCGGCCTGGGTGTAGATCAGAGCTGGGCCGTTCGGGTCCCTGGAGTTACGGACCGCGATGGTCTCCGGCGACAGCCTTGCCAGTTCGACGCAGTTTCCCTGGGAGTTGCTGCGCCGGCTTTTCTTCCAGGTGACCTCTGGTAACGCGGTTGTGGAAATCCCGTTGTAGATCTCGGGCAAGTCGGCCTCCTTCGTGTGACAGGAACGAAACAATATGATCATGAATTCCGGCGTCCAGGATGCCGCCCGAATCCGGGGTCCGGAAGCGGGTCTGGAAGGCTCGGTTCCTACGGGGCCGTTGCCGGGAGCCGGTCTCGGACGCCCGGTAGGTATCTCGGGCCCGACCGCGGGGCCATAGTGATCGTGGCATGGAATGCGGCCCGGCCC
>NZ_CEVIVC010000028.1:35350-44684 GCF_982290645.1 Protofrankia sp. CiP1_Cm_nod4 | reverse complement strand
TGCGTGGACCACGTTCCCTCCCCGCCTGCCGATGAGCAACTGGACGGTCAATCATCAGCGCGTGCATATGCACGTACTTCGTGGGAAGGATACAGCACGGTCATTCGCACGTGCATATGCGAGACCGGCCCCAGGGTGTGGTTACTGGCCGTGCGCTTCGGCCGACTTGCCGGCCGGCATCTCCCCGTCCGCTCCGGATGCGCCGAGGTGGACGAAAAACAAGATCGTTATTGCTGTTCGGGTGGTGGCCGTTTTCCGATCACCGTTATCACGAAGCGTATCGGTTGACGCCGAGCGCTCCCCCCCGTCGTTCGGGCGTGGACGTCTGGAGCGTCGAGCTCGGGGTGTGGGGGCTGGAGCGTGGAGGGCTGCCCGGGATGTGGCGGTTTTTGCTGGCCGCATGCGTTGCACATGGTCCCGGTGCGCTAGTATTCTTACTATCTGTAATTTTGTTAATTCTCGTCGTTATCGCCGCGTACGGTTCGTCCGCTGCGGGGCACCACCGCTTGGCCAACCTGGGGGACGGTCATGGTGCTGGGACGGGTTGAGCGGCTCGTCGAGCGGGTCGCGGTGGTTGAGCAGGTCGCGGCCGAAGTCAGCCTGCGTACGTTGCGCAATCAGTGGGACGAGGTTGGGCAGCAGCTTCTCGACCTGCTAAGAACCCCCGAGCTGCTGCGGATCACCGAACTGGACCGCCGGCTCGCCGGTTTCGACATCGCCGCCTTCCGTTCCGCCAGCACACGTGTCGAGCGGGACCGACGTGTCGAGGAGCTCGTCGCCGTCCACGACGGTGCCAACCGCCGGCTGTGGGAGGCCGAACGGGCCCGTGACAGCTGCCGGTCGGCCGCCAGCGACGCGGCCACCGCCCTCGCGGCGGTCGAGCGGGCACGTTCTGATCTTGCTGAGGCCATCCGGTTACGCGCCGAGGTCCAGCGGTTGGAAGCCAGAGCCGCTCACACCGCTTCCATGGTGCTTTTCGCCGAGAGACGGTTACGGGATGCTCGCAGACAGCGAGACAGGCTTGCCAACGACTGGCGGAGTGACCGGTTCGGCAACCGCAACGAGCGATCGCGTCTTGGGGGCCTCGTGTCGCGACGGCAGAGCGAGTTCGGCGCAGCCGTGGCGGCAGCCGCCGAGGCGGACCGTCGGCTCTGTCAGCACCGCGCGCGTGTCGAGCCGCTGATCACCGCTCACGAACGGGCCGCCGCGTCGGTGACTGCCGAGGAGATCGCCCGTCGGGACGCCGCCGCGGGCCGGGCGTGGTCGGCGCTTGCGGAGGCGAACCGGGTCTGCCGTGCCATCGCCGAGGAAATCGATCATTGTGAGGCTGCCCTGGCCGAGGTGGCCCGACAGCCAGGCGCGACCGACGAGGACCGGCAAACGGTCGAGGACGCGGAACGCGATGGCTGTTCGGCGCTCATCCGTGAGCGGGAACGCCTGGTGGAGCTCGTGGCCCCGCTGCTCGCCCGCCGCAGGGATCTGGAGCGGCGCTACGAGCAACTGTTCGCCGACGCGGCGGGATATCCGTCGGAGGAAGCCTGCTGACCGGCCGACGAGCTGGCGCGGACCGGCGGGAGGATAGAGACGGCCAGGAAGAGAACGCGGGATACAAGCCAGAGGTATCCGAGAAAGAACGTCAGGGCGCGCCGACGGGCCTGCCCACCGTACCGCTGGCCAGGACCTGGCGTCGCGTCAGCCGGGGAGGAGAGTTCCGCATGACCCGCGCCGGTGACGTCGTGGCGTTGTCGTGTCGTTCCGGCTCCGACAACGCCACGGACGAGACCTCTGCCGTATCTGCCCTCCTGCTTTCCTAGTTGTTCCGCCAGGGGCCGGTGATCGCGATGGTCAGGCCGTCGACCTGGGCGTTGGCGTACAGCCACGTGCCGTCCGGGGAGAACGTCACGCCGGCCCACTCACCGTCGGAAGCGACGTTGCGTGCCAGCGGATAGACGGTGCCGTCGTCACCCACGACGGTCAGGTAGTTCTCACCGTCGCCGTCCTCGGCGAGCACGATACGGCTGCCGTAGGGAGAGATGGTGATGTTGTCAGGGCCGTCGAAACGCCCGCCCGGGGCGATCCTGACCACCAGTTCGATGGTCGACTTCCGCGGGTTGAACTCCCAGACCTGCCCCTCGTGCACACCTGCCAGCCTGGAGCTGGCCTTGGCATAGCTGGAGACGATGTAGGCGCTCGTCCGCTCCCAGAAGATTCCCTCGGCCTTGGACACGCGGGTGACCGCGTTGTCGGCGAACTGCTTGCGGACCGGTGTGGTCGTCGCGTCCGGGTCGGGCACGTCGACCCAGGTGACCGGCAGTGTGGTGCCGAGCTCGGTGAACACGGAGAGATCGGGTACGTCGGCCACCGCGAGTGCCTGCAGCTTCCCGCCCGCCCGCAGGCTGCCCGGGCCGCCCAGCGGCTTCGCCGGCAGGAACCGGTAGATCAGCCCGAGCGGCGAGCCCGCGTCCTCGGTGAGGTACAGGACCCCGGTCTTGGGGTCGACCGCAACCGCCTCGTGCGCATAGCGCCCGAGCGCTTTCAGCGGGACGGCCTCGGTGTCGTTCAGGCGGCCCTGGGGATCCACCTCGAAAACGTAACCGTGCTTCTTGGTCAGGCGGGCATCCGAGGCCGGGGTCAGTTCGGTCTCCTCGCACGACAGCCATGTTCCCCACGGGGTGTGGCCGCCGGCGCAGTTGCGGATCGTTCCGGCGAGGCTCGCCACCTGCGAGAGCAGTTGGCCGCCCTCGACCGTGACGGTGGTGGTGCCGCCCGCGGCACCCGGGTCGTAGACGAGCCCGGGCAGGTGCGGAACCGGGTTCGCCGCGCCGGGGGAAAGCTCATGGTTACGTACCAGTACCGCATTGTTGCGCTTGCGTCCGGGGAAGGCGAACATGCCGTCCGGGAGCCCCGGAAGTTTCTCGCCCGTCAGCACCGTGTCCACACCGGCCCGGGAGAGAACCTTGTACTGGAAGCCCTTGGGGAGGTCGGCGATTTTTGCGGGGTCGGGGATGAGCTCCCCATAGCCGTGGAACCCGTTCGGCGTCGCGGCCGAGGCAGTCCCACCGAAGATCGAACCAACCGCTCCTGACAACACGAATCCCAGACCCGCCGTTCCGGTGCCGGCGATGACCTGGCGACGACTCACAGACATGGGTAATTGTCCCCTCTTTGAAATACCGGGTCAGCACGTTTGCAGACCTACGTGGACGCGAGGCAACACCCAGTCGAACGGCAGTCGACCATCTGATCTATGTATTCCGCCGGATACTGATCACGGGGCCGGATTCATTGAAAATTCATCGGAAGTTCCGTTTTTCGGAAATGCTGGATTCGGCTCGCGGCAAGCCGGGAGTCACTGCTCCCGGCACCCTCGCGGGCAATGCCCGTAACGAGCCCGCCACGGGGCCCTGCTCGGATCCGTCCAGCTTCTGCGTGCGCGGCCGCCGGGGCTCAGGCCCTCGCGGCCGCCGCACCGGTCGTCATGTGGTCTCCCGGGCCTCGCGGTCGAACAGGGCTTTCAGGCCTGCCAGGGTGATGATGGCGCTGATGGTCGCCCCGTTCGCCAGGATGATCGTTATTTCGTTGGTGAGCAGACCATAGCTCAGCCACAGAGTCACCCCCAGCCCGAGGATGCCCAGATAGGTCCAGGAGATGTCCCTGGCGGACCGTGTCCGCCAGGACCGCAGGAGCTGTGGCAGCCAGCATCCCGTCGTCAACGCGCCTGCCAGCAGGCCCAGTATCGTCATCCGCGTCCCCTCCCGTTGTTCCGGTCGAGGATATAGCCGAAGATATAGAGGTCTGCCGGAAGCGTTCCGAAAGATCCGAAAGAAAGGTGTTCACTGGCTGGCTGCCCCCTTGACCGTGCCGGTCGTGCCATGGCCTGACCTGCGGCTGTATTGTTTGCGTGCTCGAGGGGCGGGCGACGTCCTGTGATGCTTGTCATAGCGCGTCATGCGCGCTCCTGGGCCGGTGCACGGACGAATCCGCGTACCCACGGTAGCCGGTATGCCAGTGCCGTCGACGCCGAATACCCGCGAATACCCGCTGCGCGGGATGCTGTCGTTGAGTGTACCCGAGCGGCTTCGCCCTGGCCATTCGATGGAGCTCTGAACATTTGGCGGGGGTCGCCGGATGTTCTGGCATGAAATCCTTGGCGGAGGGGTGCGTCCGGCCGGTTCTCGCGTTACCGTCAACATGTCCACGTTGGTTGCCTGGCTTCGCCCCTGAGCCGTCGGAGTGATGGGCATGTACGTGCAGGTCGGCTGGCTGTCCGCGGGCTGTCGTAACCGGCCCGCATATTCTTCTGGTCGTGGGCCGCAATGAGCCGGCCCGTGGGCTGGGACGTTCTCGGCCTGGATGCCGATCCGACGCCTGGCGACCCCTCTGCCGTGCGGGATCTCGCGCGCCGGCTCCTGGAGTTCGCCGCGGACGTGGAACGCGCCCGCGGCCAGGTCGCCGCGCTGACCGCCGACGGGGCCGCGCGGTCCTGGCTGGGGCGGGCCGGCGACGGCTACCGGGACGAGCTCGGCGAGTTCCCCGGGCAGTTGCGTGCACTCGAGACGTCCCACCGCATGGCCGGGGACGCGCTGAACGCCTACGGGCCGGTCCTGGAGACGGCGCAGGCGCAGGCGGATGCCGCGCTCGCGAGCGGCCTGGACGCGTGTGCCCGCCGCGATCAGGCCCATGCGCTGGCCGCCCTGGCGCGGACCGCGCTGATTTCCGCGTCGCCCGCGGTGGCCATACCCGTTGCTGTACCTGCCACCGCCGTACCGGGCGTGTCGGCCTCAGGCCTCTTCGCCGGCCCGGTCGAGGCGCCTCCACCTGATCCGGCCCAGGTCACGTGGGCGATCCACGACCGTGACACGGCCATGGCCCGTCTCGAGCGGGCGAGAAGAACCTTCCAGGACGCGCAGGCCGACCTGGACACGGCCCGTCGCCTCGCCTCGTCCGCGCGGCAGATGCGGGAGGATGCCGCGACGATCTGCGCGGCCGCGATCCGTGCCGCTTCCCGGGCGGGAATCCGGAACAGGTCCCGCCATTTCTGGGAGGTCGTGACAGAACACGCCGGGCGATTCTGGAACGCGGCTGTCCGGGCCGCGAAAACCACCGTCGCCGTCCTGGGCGTGGTCGCGCCCGTCATCGGTGGGCCGGTCGCGTGGGTGGTGTTTGCCGCCGCGCTCGTGGTCCTTGCCGACACCCTCGCCCGGTATGGCGCCGGCCGCGCCTCCCTGGGGGATGTCGGGCTTGCGCTGCTCGGCTGCGTTCCCGGCGGCGGCGGGCTCGTCACGCTCGGCGAACTCGCTCGCGACGCACATGGCGCCGGCCAGGTCCTGACCGGGGGGCGGCTCCGTTCCGCGCCGGCAACCGGCGGCACCCGCCTTACGTCGCTGGCCGCCGACATCCGGAGCCTGCGGGTACGCACCAGCACACTGTCGCGGAACTTCCCGGGCCGGCACCCGCCGACGGGCGAGGGGGCCGTGAACGCCGACGGTGCGCCGCCCATCGCCGATGGCGCGACCGCCGGCTCGGCGGGTGCGACGGGGTAGGCCGGTGACGGAGGGCTCACGCCCACCGCTGAACAGAATGCCGCCGTGGACCGTTTCCTGGCGCAGGCCGCCGGGGCGGAACCAGATATTCGCGCAGCAACGTTATCACTGACGGTGGCACGTCGGCCAGACGCTGATGACAGCTTCGACGCGAAAACGATCGGGCACGCGCTGTACGAGCAGGCTCGGTTACCCGGTGCCAGCGCGGCGCGTCGAAGCGAACCCGACGCGGAACAGGACGCGGTCCTCGTCCGGGTACCTGTTTCGGCCGGCGCCGTGGATCTGACGCAGGGAGTGGATCCGACGTAGGGAGTGGAGACACACGGAACGCAGGCGGCGGATCCGACGTAAGGAGTCATGATGAGCCGGACGACGTACTACTTCGCGACCAATCCGTTGATTCCGGAAAAAGGGTGATAAGCGTTTTCCGTCACCGGAACGGTACGCGGCCCGTGGACGAGGTTTTCTCCCGGGACGGACGATGGCACACGACCGGCTACAGGGCTCCGCGCACCTTCTCCCATCCCCGATGACCCGCCCATCCCCGATGGCCTGTCCGTTCCCGTCGACTGTCGGATGCGGAGTGTCACCTGATTACGATCAGCGCTGTGCTTCCCGACCCCGGGTGGCCTGGCCTCGACCGGGCACATGCGCTGGCCGAGCAGGCGCTCACCTCATATGATCTTGGAGTTGCTCCCGTCGTCGGTCTGCTGGGAGTTTCGGAGAACATCACATACCAGGTGGACGACCTGGCCGGGGGGTGCCGGTGGGCATTACGGCTGTACCGGCCCGGCTACCACCCGCCTGAGGAGATCGTTTCGGAGCTGGCCTGGATCCAGGCGCTGCGTCATGACGGCGTCATCCGTACGCCGCGGGTGGTTCCGAGCCGTGACGGGGAACTGGTAACCGCGATCGCGCATGACCCACCCGTCCCGGGGGCGCGGTCGGCTGGTTCCGGTGGGCCGCGCTATGCGGCGCTCTTCGAGTGGGTGCGGGGATCCTCGCCGCATCCGTCGGACGCCGCGGGCCTCCTGCGTGGGTTCGGTGCGCTGGGTGAGATCACGGCGCGGCTGCACCAGCATGCCCGTGCCTGGCAGCCACCGGCTGGCTTCACCCGGTTCGCCTGGACGTGGCGGACGACCCTCGGATCGGAGGGCCGGTGGGGGAGGTGGCAGGACGGGATTCGCATCGCAGCCAACGGCGACCGGAACGGGCCGAAGATGATCGACAGTGACGGGATCGCCGTCCTGGCGCGGGCGGCCGAGGAGATCCGCCGCAGGATCGAGCGGTTCGGCACCGGGCCGGACCGGTTCGGTCTCGTCCACGCGGACATGCGCCTGGCGAACCTGCTGGTCGACGGGCGGTCGGAGGAGCCAACGGTCATCGACTTCGACGACTGCGGGTTCAGCTGGTACCTCTTCGACCTGGCCGCGTCCCTGTCCTTCATCGAGCATCGGCCCGAGGTGGGCGGCCTCGTCGATGCCTGGCTCACCTCCTACCGACAGCACATGCCCGTGTCGGCCGAGGAGGAGGGCATGATCGCGACGTTCGTCCTGTTGCGCAGGCTGTTGCTGGTGGCATGGCTGGGCTCCCGCCCGGAGGCGGACGCGGTTGCCAGCGTCGCCGAGTACGCGACGACATCCTGCGATCTTGCGGATGACTATCTCAGCGGATCATGTTCGCTGACTCTTCGGTCGTGAACATGTGATCTTCGCGTGTGTCCTGGGCTGTTGTGACGCAGTCGTTTCCCCCTGTAGTAGCTGGACGGTAGCGTCAGGGCGCGTGGAGGGCGTTACCCGATATGCAAGGATGAGCTCCCCGCTGGGGCCGTTGCTGCTCGCTGGTGATGATGTTGGCCTGTGCGCGGTCCACATGGGGGAGCGGGCGGCGGGCTCCGGGTGGCCGGAGGTCATCGAGCCGGATCCGGCGTCCCTGCGGGACGTGATCGAACAGCTCGAGGCGTATTTCATCGGTGATCTGCTTACTTTCGACGTCCCGCTGCATCCGGTCGGCACGCAGTTCCAGCGCGCGGTGTGGGAGGCGGTGGCGGCCATCCCCTACGGTGCGACCAGCAGCTACGCGGAGATCGCCAGAGCTGTCGGGCGGCCGTCGGCCTTCCGCGCGGTGGGGCTCGCCAACGGTCGTAATCCGCTTCCGATCATCATTCCGTGTCATCGTGTGATCGGCTCCAGCGGCTCTCTGACGGGGTACGCCGGTGGTCTCGGCCGTAAGCGGCACCTTCTTGATCTCGAGCGTCGCACCCTTGGCCGCGGCTATCAGGATGATCTCGGGCTCGCTACTCTCGATTCCGCCGATCTCGGGCCGCGTCGGTTGGCTCCGGAAGAACCGATCATGGCTGTTCCGTCGCCTCGGACCGTGACATAAGCGGTTGCTCGTCCGGACTGGGGGCAGGGCTCGACGACCACTGGTTCGATCATGTTTTCGTTGCGTAGCGTTTTGTTTTGTCTTTCTACAGGATGCGGTTGAGGCGCCGTGTGGCCCGTCCCGGTCCCTGTCGTGCCCGATTTGTTGATCTTTTGGATTCGTGACCCGGTCGTTCGATGTGTTATTTTGGGTATCCGATGATTTTGTGGTGGTTGGGGCGCTTCGTCGCCGGTGATGGATCATCTGGGCGGGCTCTGCTGTCCGCCTCTCTCCTTGCGTGGACGGTTGAGATGACCGCCAAAAGAAATGAATCAGTTACCCAATTCTGACACAACGACTTCGTGAAGTTGTGTTGTCCTCGTGTGGCGATGGTGGTCGGCGGGCGCCTCGTCGTTCTTGCTGACGGAGTACCTTGCTTGAACGCGGATCGAACGATGTCGGCGCATCCGACAATAGGATCTTGGATTGAGGAATGAGGGTGGGGGCGTGCACCCGGGCCCACCGGATCAACTTCCGGGCCTGCCGGATCAGCGTGACTGATCCGGCAGGCATCCCGGAATCGGTGGGAGCCCCGGGAGCACCGGCAAATATGATCGTGTCACTTCTGACCCGACGGTGACGGAGGAATCCGGGCCGTCGGTGACGCGCCGGGAACGCGGTCGTTCCGTCTTTGGTCCAGAGTGTGTCCGATGGATGTTGGTCGTCCGGGCGGTCGCCCGCGCGACCGAACATCCATCAGATACGCCATAGGCCAAGGCATCCGCCGTCATGTCGGACGCTGTCCCTGGCGATGTGGCACGACGTGATGTGACGTGGCGTCTCCGGTGATGTGGAGTTCCCGACGGGAAGCCCTCCGCCGTCAGCGGGACGCGCTGTTTGGTCGATACCAACTGGCCGGAAGGAGGAATGTGGCCGACAACACACAGGTGTCGGATGCGAAGGCCGCGGCCGGTAGGCAGCTTGCCATCCCTGGCGTGCTGGTGCTCATGCCCACGCCCGATTCCGGTACACCAGTGGCGGATCCCTCGGCCTGGCAACGCGCGGTGCTGCGCTCGCGCCTCCCGCGCGCCGCCAAGCTGGTCGCGCTCGCGCTCGCCAGCCACTGTGGCCTCCGCGTCGGCGAGCTGGTGGTCCCGGGCCTGGACGGATCCGTGGCGGTCTGCTCTCCGGGGCTTGTGACGCTGGCCTCCGAGACCGGCTACAGCCGTACCCACGTGCAGCGGCAGATCCGGCTGTTGCGGAATCTGGGCTGGCTGCTCGGGCTGAGCAGGCCCGCCGTTCGCCGGCCCGCGAGCTTCGCGCTGACCATGTCCGGTCAGGTCCGCACGGGCGGACCAGCCCCGGTGGTGACTGATACTCCGGTAGCGGCTGGCCCGGCTGGCCCGGCTGCTCCGGCTGCTCCGGCT